>DUSF01000056.1:0-300000 GCA_012842745.1 Bacillus sp. (in: firmicutes)
CCGGTCAAAAATTGACGATCCCAGTTATAAACGAAACAAAGAGTATTGAATCACAAGTAATTCAATTGACAAACGCGCAAAGAGCAAAGTATGGGTTGCCTCCATTAGCCGCGGATTGGGAACTTTCAAGGGTTGCTAGGTACAAATCAGCTGATATGAGAGATAAAAATTATTTTAGTCATACTTCACCGACGTATGGATCACCATTTACGATGATGAAAAATTTTGGAATTAACTATTCCGCTGCAGCTGAAAATATTGCGGCAGGTCAAGCAACACCACAGGAAGTGGTCAACGCTTGGATGAATAGTGCAGGTCATCGCCAAAACATTTTAGATTCGAGAATGACTCATATCGGGGTTGGTTATGCTAAGGGAGGGTCCTATCGCCATTACTGGACACAAATGTTTATCAAAAAATAGTAAGTGGAGGGACAGCAATGAAAAGTGTTCGTGATGTTATGTCAACGAATGTGGAATATTGTACACCGGTCGATAATGCATTTGAGGTAGCGACAAAAATGAAGGATTTGAATGTCGGTGCCATTCCTATAGTTGAAAATGGGAATTTATTAGGTATGATCACTGATAGGGATTTAGTAGTAAGAGGAATTGCCGAGAAACGCTCCGGTTCCAATGCTGTTACAGAATTAATGAGTGAGCAGATGGTTACCATTGCCCCTACTGCCTCTGTTCATGAAGCAGCACACTTAATGGCTGAAAAACAAATTCGTCGCTTGCCGGTTGTAGAAAATGGACAATTAGTTGGCATTGTTTCCTTAGGTGATTTAGCGGTTGAAGAGCAATCAGATCAAAAAGCGGGGTACGCTTTAAGTGAAATATCCGAACCTACAGAATTTCAATCATAGTTGTTAGTGGTAATGATAAGAGAAACTGATTGTATTTTGATCAGTTTCTTTCTTTTTGCGCAATAGGAATATTTTAATAGCCCATCAATATAATGATATAAAAGTCAGGACAAGCAGGAGGGCTATTAATGAAGAAAAACATTTTAATACTATTAATGGCGCTTATTGTAGGAGGTATTTATTTTCAAAAACTTCTCGCTCCTCTATCAAGCGAAAAAATACATACTATAGCAATTCAGTCAATGAATAATGAAAAAGAAGAGCAAGAAAAAGGTAAGAATGATGGAAAAAGAGTAAAATTGTACGAGCTTATTGGCAAGGACAGTCAGACAGTGATTGAAGCTCTAGGCGAACCATCAAGAATTGACATTTCAGAATATGATTATGATTGGTGGATATACAATCAACCACTTTCACATTATTGTCAAATTGGTATTGAAGGCGGTAAGGTTGTAACTGTATTTGTAATGGGGGACAATATTGATATTGCTCCTTTTCAAATTGAACAATCATTACATACTTTAAAAAATAGTAGCAAGATTTCTGAAAAAATTTCCTTTGAAGTCGAACGTAATTTATACCGATTTGAACTAACGGCGGAAGAACTGAGGACGAATCCACTTGTTAAATATAAAAATGTTTGGGCCCAAATAAATATTGATCAATTTACGAAAAAGGTTTCCAGTATTAGATTTTTAGATGCACGAACATTAGTGAAAATAAGGCCATATGAGCTCGTTTATCGTGGTGAATTAATATCGGCGCAAAAAACAGACCCAACGATATGGAATGAAATTGAAAAAGGAAAAGCACTGCAAATCTTAGATATGACGAATGTATTAAGAGAACGAAATGGATTAAGTCATGTTAATTGGGACGATAGAGCAGCTGTTGTTGCCTACAGCCATTCACGCGAAATGTTCGAAGAAGAATATTTTTCCCATAGCTCACCCACAAGTGGTGATTTGTTAGACCGGCTAGTAAATGGTGGCGTTCATTTTTCGAGCGCTGGTGAAAATATCGCTGCCCGTTATGTAGATGCGATTTCTGTCGTTCAAGGCTGGTTAAATAGTGAAGGACATCGTCAAACACTTTTAAATAAAGATTTTACTCATTTAGGGGTCGGTGTTTATGAAAAATATTACACGCAAAATTTTATAAAAGCATGGTAAAATGGGCGGACATTTCTTTTGAATGGTTAGTAACCTATAGTATAGTAGGCCAAATATGTTGAGGTGAATACGATGGGGAAGCTACATCCTAAAGTTTTAGAATTTAAAGAGTTCGTTTCAAAGCATCCAGGTATTGTGAAGGAAGTGCGCGCCAAGGAGAAAAGCTGGCAGGAATTATTTGAGGATTGGTACATGTTTGGAGATGATGATGCGATGTGGGATCAATATAAAACGGAAAGTAAGAGTGAGGTAGTTCCTAAAAAGTCACGCTTACGATTGGAGTCCGATTTTTTAGCGCAAATCATGGGGATTGTTAAAAATATTGATGTGGATGAAGTGCAAAAGCATATTAATAGTGTCAGTGGTGCAATTGCCAACGTCCAACAAATTATTGAGCAATTTCAAGGCTTTAGACCAAATAATAATCAGATGATACCTGGGCCAAGAAATCCGCATAATCCATTTTTTTATCAAAAAGACTAGAGACTGTCTGGAGTTGGTAAAAAATGCGTCATGAAATTCAAAATTATTTAGCAACTAGACGTGATTTACTGATTTTTATTCGAGAAAATCCAATTTGGTATCGAATCTTAAGTCGAAACCCTGAAAAGGTGTTTGAGATTGAACAGGAAGCAAAAATTTTTTTTGGTCGGACATTTCCGCAAAGAATTGACCGCTTGGAGCAGCATATCCAATTAGCCAACCTATTACTTGGGATGATGATCTCAAATGGCAATCATGAACAACAATGAAAAGGGCCGTAGGCCTTTTTTTTTTCGATTAATTTTAGCCAGCGAGGTTAACAATAAGATTGCAAATACAAAATAAAAGGTGGGACATAGTATGACAAAATACATCCTTGTCATAACCTCTTTTCTATTCTTTATGTTTGATTATTCAGCGCTGGCAAAAACTAATATAGAACCGGTAAATCCAATCTCAGTGAAACACCAAGTTAAGGGTCATGACATTTATGTTGAATGCGTGATTCAAAACTTCACTTTTTCCAAAAAAGATGACTTAAAAATTAACAAAAGTGGTTATGGTTATCTTCAGCTTTATTTGAATGGCAAAAAAATTGACAATATTTATACAGCAGCCTTTATTATTAAAGGGCTTCCCGTTGGCAAGCACGAAATTAAGCTTGAGTTAGTCCAGAATGATGGCACACCATATAAAGTTGAAAAAGAGTTTGATGTTGCGATTTAACAAAAAATGCTGACTTGTACCTTTGTATAGGTCAGTATTTTCTTTCATAGTTGTGAGTGTTCGCTTAAAATCGTTCCTTATGTTATTATTGTAGCGGAGGTGTTCATTGTGCTTGCAACAGAAGAAAGGATATACATTCTTGATTTAGCAGATGAATTGTCCAAGATGATTCTTCAGTCTGATGTAGTGGAAAACTATTATCAGAGTTTAAATACATTACGAAATGACGAAAAGGCAATGAGCTTAATTAAAGCATTTACGGAGCAAAAGGAAAGATATGAAGAAGTACACCGTTTCGGACAGTATCATCCCGATTATTTAAAGGTAATCAAAGAAACACGGGAATTAAAAAGGGATATCGACTTTCTTGAAACTGTTTACGAATTTAAAAAGGCTGAAAATGCATTGCAAACCCTTTTAGATGAAGTTAGTGTTTTAATCGGTCATTCCGTATCAGAACAAATTAAAGTACCTACTGGTGATCCTTTTTTTGAGTCTTCAGGCTGTAGTGGCTGCGGCACTAGTAGTGGGCATAGCTGTGGGTAGTGTTTGAGCTTTATGCTTGCCATTCAATCTATTTTCATGCTATTCTGACTAGGATATAGCAGGCAAAAGCTTTTCGTAAGTATTTTAAAAAGGAGATTTACAAATGAATTTTGGGAATCGACAAGGTGTAATTGTTTGGGTGCACTCATTAAAACAAGTAAAGCAATTAAAGCGCTTTGGGAATATTCACTATGTTTCCAAAAAGCTTAAATATGTAGTGATCTATATGGATATGAATCGGGTAGAAGATGCTGTAAATCGGATTAAATCCTTGTCGTTTGTGAAGAATGTTGATCTTTCTTATAAGCCTTTTCTCAAAACCGAATTTGAAAACTCTAAGCCAGATAAAGCGAAAGAGTATGATTATAAAATCGGAATTTAATCTAATAATAAGCCCCTTAGCAAATTTTTAAATTGCTAAGGGCTTTTTGTTGCCATTTATCCCATTGGCGGTATAAAACGGTTCATGCGGAGAATGCCGATTAAATGCTGATAGAAAAGTTCAGTTTCCGCAAAATTTGTAGATGGTTTAACCTCTATGGAAATAATCTCTTTTCCGAGTTCCTGAGCTAACTCTTTAAATAAATCGTAGCGTTTATTCGGCTTTTTCTCACGATTCGGAATGCCTTCACGGCAAATATAGATTGGCTGAAAATCTCCAGATGACGTCGGTTTTAATACGACAGCTAACGAAGTGACATCATTGTCATTTATAACGGTATGAAATGCCATTAAGTGAACAAGACGATGTTTGTTTGATTTAGCAATTTCTAGTAACTCATAAAGGTCAGAATATCCTTGTCCAAGTTCAATAAATCGTTGGATCATCGTTCCAACTCCCTTCGCACAATAATACAATAATCGTCTTCACTTTACCAATTGAGTGAAGAAACGTCAAAAATTTTTGCTTATTTTCATATAAATTTTTAGATTTTTTTGGTATCTTAAAGTGGAATGACATATAAGGTTGTGAGTATAGATGATAAAGAAAATTGTAATAGGCTTAATTGGGTTAATGATTATTATTGGTGGATTAGTGGGGATTCAATGGATTGTATTTTATAAGGATGCCAAAAACACTGAGAAAACCCAGAATATTAATTTGGAAATTGAAACGGGACTTGTACATAAAAACGGTCAATTATTTGTAACGCAAACAGTATCAAAATTAGCTCAAAATCATTTTTTAATTCGTCTTCCTTTAGACGCTAAATCTGTCGAATGCATTTTGGCAGACAAAGAAACGCTTACTTTAAAAGATGGCGCATCACTACAACGAATCGATGTTGGCGCGAACAGCTTCGTTACGTTTAATTACAAGTTGCCTGTAGATGAAAGCAAAAGTTATGGTTGGTTTGAAACGGGATTTGTTCAATTTTTTACAGATGACCGAGAAGCAATAGCGGCGAATTTTCACGTAACAGTGTCAGAGGAGACGGATAAGTCGATTACGTGGATTTCAGGTGCTGTAAGTGAGGCTCAAGTTGATAAAGAATATCTTACTTATTTTGCCTGGACAAAAAATAATACAACTGAATTCCCGCTTTATATGTCGAAAGAACCGCTTAAAAAAATAGAAGTATATGAGCCTAATATTTATTTGTTTATCCAAAATCGTAGCGGTGATGAGTCTCTTTTTACTAGCTTTAAAGATTGGTATAAGCGCTTACCTGATAAAAATGGCCTGACCATCATTCAAGCTAATGATGATCAAGTTTATTTGGCACCTTTATTAGTAGTCGTTCCAAAACATATTGATAAAGATAAGCTTGAAGAGCTGGCTATTCAAGCCTACTTGCTAAATTATAAAAAACCGAAAACTGATAAGATAAGCTGGGTTTGGAATGTACTGCCGGCGTTTATTTTGGAGCGTCCTGTTGGCCAAAATAAGGAATTTGAAATGTCTAAAGAGTTGCTGGAAAATTTGAAGCAAGACGTAAAAATGGCTTTTGCTGATTGGTTGCTTAAAAATAATAATAATTATACAGAAATCAGCCTCGAAAATCTTGATGAACAGCTTTCGAAGTTTTCACAATTACAAACGATGTACTTTACAGAAAATGACAATAAGGATGAAAGAGCAGTACCACTCTATTACGTAGATCGTCGCCAAGTTTATTACGGACAAAGAAGAATCGGGACGGACTGGAATACTATCATAAAGAAAAAGGAAATTTATTTCCCGTTCGTTGAGACAATGGAACGTATCGGTTTCAAGATTCAGTATTTCCCAGAATCCCAAGTTTACTTACTAACGAAAGAAGAAAACAGCTGGAAATTTTATTTGAATGAGAAAAAATATAACTATAATCAACAAGAATTCATGTTGACAAATCTTCCGCTTGAAGAGATTGGTGAGAACGTCTATATTTCAGAACAAATGATTGAGAGTTTATTAAAAATAGAAGTCATAAAACGAGAACAAACGATTTATTTAAGATAAAAAAATCCCTGCTTTCGCAGGGTCCTTCTATTTTTCTTGAAGGTCATGTTTGGCCTTTAAGTCAAGAAGGCAAAGGGAGAGGAGAAACCGGAGGAAGAACTTATGGGGAAACGTAAGTCTTCTCCGCGGTTGGCAACAACATCATCATAAAATAATGTTGTTACTAACCATTATGACCAAAACTTTTTTCTCTATACATTGAATTTTGATTCATATTTATTGTTGCTAGTTCTATTTTTATGTTAGGATAAAGTGAAACTTGGATTCGAAAAAAATTCATAGGTGATGTAATGAGGGTAATTGCAGGAAAGTGTAAAGGTAGACCTCTTAAGGCTGTCCCAGGGATGGAGACAAGACCAACGACAGATAAAATTAAGGAATCGATTTTTAATATAATCGGCCCTTATTTTGATGGTGGCATAGGGCTTGATTTGTTTGGTGGCAGTGGCGGGCTTGGCATTGAAGCGTTAAGCAGGGGCTTAGACAAAGTTATTTTTGTTGATCGGAATAGGAAAGCTGTGGAAATTATTAAGCAAAATATTGAGTTCTGTAGTTTTCGTGAACAGTCCGAAGTATTTTGCAATGATGCAACGAGAGCACTAAGTGCAATCAAAAAGCGTGACTTGAAATTTTCGTATATCTTTCTAGATCCGCCTTATAAAGTAAAAGAATTAGAAAATATTATTTCTGTCATTGCAGAAGCCAACTTGCTAACGGCAGATGGTATTGTTATTGCTGAACATGGAGCTGATATTGCGCTTTCAATTGCAATAGGTACTCTCCAATTAGTAAGAAGAGAAATATACGGGAGTACAACGGCAGTTTCTATTTTTAAACGCAATGAAAATACTGAAAATTCAATATAATTGGAATTAGAAAGGAGAGGAATCAATGGCTAGTATTGCTGTTTGTCCTGGAAGTTTTGACCCAATTACACTTGGACACTTAGATATTATTAAACGCGGCGCCAAAGTATTTGGAACGCTTTATGTTTGTGTATTAAATAATTCATCAAAAAATCCGCTTTTTTCAGTTGATGAAAGAATAGAGCTAATCCGTACGGTTACACGCGATATCCCCAATGTCGTCGTTGAAGCATTTGATGGATTGTTGATTGAATATGCTCGAACAAAAAATGCAACGGCAATTCTGAGAGGCTTAAGAGCGGTTTCAGACTTTGAGTATGAAATGCAAATTACATCGATGAATAGAACGCTTGGGGAAGAAATAGAAACCTTTTTTATTATGACAAATAATCAATATTCTTTTTTAAGTTCAAGTATTGTGAAAGAAGCAGCGAAATATCATGGAGATATTTCAAGCCTTGTTCCGAAAGAAGTTGAAAGGGCATTAAGGGAAAAATATGAAAGCTGATCGAACGAGTGATCAGCTTTTTTCAATTTGAACATTGGCTTTTGCATAAAGAATGATGTATAAGAAGAGTGACGCAATCGTGATGAGCGCGCCGTATTGTAATAAAAACTCCCAATAAACATTGACCCAGGACAGCCCGCCATCATTTGCAACAGCTGGGATGACTTCTTTATTGTTGATTGAATACAAATTTGCATATAATGGCTTCCATAATAAATAAGCAAAAATAGAGGAAAAGATCCCTTGCATCATTCTAGCCATAAAAAAAGGTTGAAAACGAATGTTAGCTTCTGCTAATAAACTAGCCACTTGCGCTTGAACTGAAAAACCACTAAACGCCAAAATAAAGCTTGTAATAATAACTTTATAAAATAAATCCACGCCTTCAGTTTGACTCGTTAATTGGCTTCCTAACGTTATTTCAAACATGCCTGATAATAGCGGCAAAGCTAATTCAACTGGGATTTGAAAAAACGCGAGTATGTAGCTGAAAAATACAGAAAATAGCTCGCTGATTCCTACTATGTAAAGTAATCGGTTAAACACAGAAAACAAAATAATAAAGCCGCCGATCATTAATAATGTGTGGATTGAGGAGGTAACCGCTTCCCCTAACATTTTGCCAATTGGTTTATAGTTTTTTAATCTAGTTTCATGAAGAGAATGAAAGGCCTCCTTTAATGAAAAAAATCGCTTTGTAGTGTGGGGCTCGTCTACAGAATCTTTATATCCATGAAATCTCATAAAAAGCCCAACACAAAAATTACCTAAATAATGGGCTGCCGCTAATAATACGCCGATATTGGCGTTATTAAAAAAACCGACGGAAACGGCTCCAAAAATAAAAAGGGGATTTGATGAATTCGTAAAAGAGACTAAACGCTCTGCTTCGATTGCTGTTAGCTGATTTTCTTGGCGAAGCCGTGCTGTAAGCTTTGCCCCAGCAGGAAAGCCAGAAGCCATTCCCATTGCCCAAACAACTCCTCCAATGCCAGGGACCTTAAATAATGGGCGCATAAGAGGTTCTAATAGTATTCCAATAAATTTTACGACACCATAGCCGATTAATAATTCTGAGACGATGAAAAATGGCAATAAGGAAGGGAAGACAACTCCCCACCACATTTCTAATCCTCGTTTAGAAGCTTCTAGTGATTCTTTTGGAAAAAAAATCAATCCGGTGGCAATAAGTGTAATTGAGATTGCCAGTAGGATTGTATGTAATTTAGAACGTGTCACATATAGCCCTCCAACTATTGATGAGTCTTAATTCTATACTTGAAGAAAATAGAATGGTAAAATAAGGTCAAACCAATCTAGTCCTATTACTAATATACGATTTTAAGATTAGAATAGACCTAAAATAAGGAAACGGTAATGGAGGGGGATTTTTGAGAAAACCAAGAATAGGCTTAGCTCTCGGTTCAGGTGGAGCTAGAGGTTTTGCTCATCTAGGTGTATTAAAAGCATTAAATGAAGCCAATATACCAATTGAGTTGCTGGCAGGCAGCAGTATGGGAGCGTTGGTGGGAGGTTTATATGGAGCCGGACATGATCTTGAGCGTCTTCAAAAGTTAGCAAAAGCATTTAGACGAAAGTATTACCTTGACTTTACCGTTCCGAAAATGGGCTTTATAAATGGCCAAAAAATCAAAGAATTTATTAGGATGTTTACATTTGGAAAAACGATTGAACAACTTTCCCCTATGCTTTGGATTGTGGCAACTGATATTCATACGGGTGAAAAGGTTATTTTTAAGGAAGGTCCTCTTGCAGAAGCAATCAGAGCAAGTATATCAATACCAGGAATATTTGTCCCTGAAAAAATTGATGACCGCTTGCTTGTGGATGGGGGGGTTGTCGACAGGGTGCCTATTTCTGTTGTAAAAGAAATGGGAGCAGATATTGTTATAGCTGTTGATGTTTCACAACTGAAAGGTAATGTGGAGGTTTCTTCAATTTTTGACGTAATTTTGCAAAGCATTGATATTATGCAGGATGAATTAGCACGGTTAAAACAATATGATGCAGACGTTGTAATTAAACCATATGTTGAACAATATAGTTCTAAGGCATTCACGAATACTGAAGATATTATCCGCTTAGGCGAAGAGGAAACGGTGAAGCAAATTCCTTTTATCTTAGATGCTATCGAGAAGTGGAAGGAGTCACGTCATGAATAAACGAAGAAACATGACAAAGAGCTGGATCTTAGTTGTTTTAATTACACTTTTTCTTTCACTTTTTCTTTCATTTTTTCAATTACCATATTATATTTCCTCACCAGGGGCGGCTACAGAATTAGCACCGATTGTAAAGGTAGAAGGGGGAAATAAAGAAAGAGGTAGCTTTTCATTAACAACCGTTCGGATTGGCAAAGCAAATGTAATCCAGTATGCTTGGGCCAAGGTAAATGATTATTATGAAATCTATCCAAAGGAATATATCCGTCCAGAGGGTGAAACAGAGGATGAGTATTCGCATCGCCAGCTACAGATGATGGAAAGCTCAAAAGAACAGGCCACTGTTGTTGCTTATACGAAAGCTAAAAAGGATATTAAAATCAACTATAATGGCGTTTACGTTATGAGCGTTATTCCAGGAATGCCTGCGGAAAAGCTCCTTAAGGTTGGTGATCGTCTTTTTTCAGTGGACAATCGCGAAATGAAATCATCTGAGGAATTTATTAAATATGTTTCTAATAAGGGTCAAGGGGATGCTGTCACTTTAAAATTAGAACGAAAAGGAAAGACTATGGAGGTAAAGGTACCATTAGCTGTTTTTCCAAAAGAAAAGACAGGGGAGAAGAAAGACAAAGTAGGCTTAGGTATCCTGCTTGTAACGGATCGTATAGTGGAAGTAAATCCACCAGTGGAAATTAAAACAGACAAAATTGGCGGTCCTTCTGCCGGATTGATGTTTTCACTTGAAATATACAATCAACTGATTGACGAAGATCTTACAAAAGGCTATAAAATCGCCGGTACAGGCACGATTAGCTATGAAGGAGAAGTAGGCCGTATTGGTGGTATTCAGCAAAAAATCGTCGCGGCTGATAAATCAAGTATAGAGATTTTCTTTGCACCAAATGAAAGAGGGAAAAAACGGCTTGATGAAAACGGCAAGGCTATTTTGACAAATTATGAGGAAGCACTTGAAACGGCAAAGAATATAAAAACGGATATGAAAATTATTCCGGTCAATACATTTGATGAGGCTGTAAAGTATTTGGAAAAATTGTCGCCAAAAAAATAAAAACAGTGTTAATTTATATATTTCAAAAGCTGATATTGTGATCGGGTTTGATTGGACACAATATCAGCTTTTGGGTGTTATTATAAAAACTGTCGATTATTTTGATCATACCGTATTGGCGGATTTACATATTCACTTTTAATCATATTTGTCCGAAATGGTTCTTTAAGGCATGATGCATATACATTTGTCGCTTTAATATCAAGCATCATTTGTTCATTTGAAAATGTAGAGGGTCTTGAAACAATTGGAAGTTCAAGATTTTTTTTGATTTTATGTAAGTATTCTTGGCCTAATAAAGACATACCAAGTAAGCGAATATAGGTAGGCTGATTATTATTGTTTTTCATCGTCTGCTTTTTTGTGTTAGTAAGGATATGAAGGCAGATTCTTTGTAACCTTGTCCATGTATAACGCTTTGTTTTTATTTTTTCCATAAACTCTTGAAATGTAGCGGCTTCTGTAATCAATTGTAAAATACGATTTTCTAGCCCTTCTTCGACTTCATAAATTTCTTTCAGCTCTGCAGCTGTTGTTGAAAGCAAGCGGTATTTTAAGAATGGAAAGTAATCTTCCCATTGATGAAACATTCCATATTTATTTTTATATGATTCTAAATGGGTGAATGTAGTATCTGGAATAACATTTTGGATTTCCACAAGATTAGTACTTCCAGAAAACAATGTCTTGCGTATACTTGTAGCACTAGCGATTTGTTCATCTTCAATATGCTCATCATGATAATTTGCCTTTGTTCGTTTAATTGTGTACGGTTGAATATTGCTTTTAAGTTGATGTATGGCTTGAAGATAATGGAATCCTAAAATATTATTCGGCTCCGATAAATCAACCATTGAATCAATAATGCCTAATGACTGAAAAGCTTCAGCGGCTGCTCTTGGATAGCTTGTCCCCTCCTTAAGAGCAGGTTGAATAAAGTTGTCGAATTCGTCTTTTTTTGTTTCCATTATATGCAAAGTTTGTTGAAATGATTGAATGCTACCATTTTCGCTACCAAAGCACAAATTATCAACTTTTAAGGCATGGAGCAAGGAGACAGCACCATGTGCAAAAACCTCGGCTTTTTGGGTGGCAAATACATAGGGAAGTTCAATGACAACATCAACACCACTTTCAAGCGCCATTTTTGTTCGTGCCCATTTACTTACTAAGGCAGGCTCCCCACGTTGTAGAAAATTACCGCTCATCACAGCGACCACTATATCCGCTTCCGTTACTTTTTTTGATTTTTGGATATGATAATAATGCCCGTTATGAAAGGGATTATATTCAACAATGACTCCAACACTCTTCATAGAACTTTTCCCCTCTTTATAGTTTGCGTTTTCTATAGTATAGTGTAAAGAAAAAATATTGACAAACAGGTTAGCGAAAGCTATAATTACGATTGTTGCCTTGAGGTGAGATGAATGAAATGGTATATGACTCAATTAAACCAATTGCGGACAAAAGGAATCATTCTTGATGAAATGGTCGATGTAAGTGAACTGACAAAAACATCTGAAATTAGAAGGATTTCACCTGTTCATGTTAAAGGGCATGGTGATTTTGTATCTAATAAAATTACATTCACCATTACGATTCAAGGGAAGATGATTCTACCTTGTACTCGTACTTTAAAGGATGCTACGCATTCATTTACAATTGAAACGACCGAAACATATTTGTTATCACCCGAAGGTTATGGTCAACTTGATGAGGAAAATCTTCATTTAGTTGAGGGAGAAGTTCTTGACTTATTGCCAATGGTCAAGGAAAATATTATTTTAGAGATTCCTATGCAAATCTATTGTGATGACCCGTCACAAGAGGGTGGTGCACCGCAATCAGGAAACGGATGGGAAGTTATTACAGAAGCTGAAAAGAAGGAGAAAATTGATCCGAGATTTTCAGCCTTGAAAGATTTTTTTAAAGACAAAAACAATGAACAGTAAACCTTTTAAGGAGGTGGGAATAAATGGCTGTACCTTTTAGAAGAACATCTAAAACTGCAAAAAGAAAGCGTCGTACACACTATAAATTACAAGTGCCTGGTATGGTAACATGCCCAAACTGTGGAGAAATGAAGCTTGCTCACCGCGTTTGTAAGGAATGTGGTACTTACAAAGGTAAAGAAGTAGTTAACGACTAATAAAAAAGCGTAGAGATGATAATTCTCTGCGCTTTTTTTTATTTTTGAAAAAGAAGCAGGAAATTTGAATTAAAAAGCAAATAGTTATTACTATACTGAGCGAACGCTCAATAGTATAAATGAATAATTTTTTGACAGAAAAGGGGAAAGGGAATGGAAAAGGTTATCCTAGAAAGAAAGAGAAATGGAATTGTATGGCTGACAATCAACCGTCCAGAAAAAAGGAATGCAATTGATTTTGATGTGATGGATCACTTTAAAACAGTTATAGATGAGGTTCGGCACAATAAAAAAGATAAGATGTTAGTCATAACAGGTGCAGGCCATCGGGCGTTTTGCTCAGGTGGGGATTTATCGGAATTTCATAATCTTCATACAAGAGATGAAGCTTACAGCATGCTTTCAAAAATGGGCGAAATTTTATATTCTTTAGTAACGTTACCTAAACCATCGGTTGCTCTATTAAATGGTGCAGCAATTGGGGGGGGCTGTGAAATCTCTTCAGCCTGTGATTTTCGATTTGCAAGTGAAAAGGCAAAGTTCGGTTTTGTGCAAGGAAAGTTAGGGATTACAACAGGGTGGGGAGGGGCATCAATGCTCTTAGAGAAATTACCACATGATAAAGCGATGACCCTGCTTATGACAGCGCACAGATTTACAGCTCAAGAAGGCTATGAGCTTGGCTTTATTAATAAATTATTAGCTGACCAAAATTTAAAAGAACAATGTGAGGCATGGTTAGAGGCTTACATTAGCCAAAGCACAGGAGTGTTAGAAGCGTATAAAAGGACAGCAATCAGGAAATGGGAACGTACAAATTTACGGGAAAGGATGTTTGAGGAAATCGAGCAATGTGCTATTCTTTGGGAATCTGATGAGCATCATGCAGCTGTAAAATCCTTTCTAGATGCCTAGTCCAAATAGTATAAAACATAACTATTCGGGTATTTTCACTAGATTTTTAGATTCTATCTTTTCTATTTGTTGCATAAAAATAATAAAAAAACATTAGGAGAGATAGAGAAATGACAACATTAAGACAGGATGCATGGACGCAAGATGAAGATTTGTTGCTTGCTGAGGTCGTATTGCGACATATTAGGGATGGGAGTACGCAACTAGCCGCATTTGATGAAGTAGGTCAAAGGCTTTCAAGAACAGCGGCGGCTTGTGGCTTTAGATGGAACTCAGCCATTAGAAAACAATATAAATCTGCAATTGAGATAGCGAAGAAACAGAGAAAGGGCGAGAAAGTTGTAGAATCGCCGCAATTAGCACCACCTATTGTTGACACAACACAAGAAGGTCATAATGTTGAGAATAATAACGATAACGATAGTGAGAAAAAAAGTGTAATATCATTTCATGCGATTATCGACTTTTTATCGTCGCTTGAATCGACGATGAAAAGCACGGATCGTCTTATGGAAGAAAACGAGTCATTGAGAAATGAACTAGCTTCTTTAAAACAAGAGAGAATTGAACTGCTTCAAAAAATAGAAAAGCTAACGGAAAATTATCATTTAATTGAAGAGGATTACAAGGCGTTAATTGAGATTATGGAAAGAGCACGGAAAATGATTGTCCTTCAGGAAGACGAAGGCTCGAAGTTTAAATTTCAAATGGACAAAAATGGTAATCTAGAAAGAGTGAAAAAATAAAAGCTGACTAAGAAAGGTCAGCTTCTTTTAATTTAATTCATTTTATTGTCTAATAAGAAATCAGGATCCCAAACTAATAGTTTTTCAGAAACCTCCATTATTGGCTTAAAAGGTATAAACCCTACTTTACACCAAAATCCCTCTGATTTAACTTTAGGACTAGTGACAATCGGAAGGTTAAAGCTTTTTGCAAAATCAATGAGCTGACTACCAAACCCACGCTTACGATATTGAGGTAACACTTCAAGTTTTGATAAGTAGAGGTAGTCCCTTGTGTCATCAAATAAATAATCAAATTTTTTCTCTGTATGATATAAACTCATGCGGGCAACTAGCTTATCACCATAATAAATACCATAGAAGGGCGAATTGCAATCGTTTTCAACAATGCTGCCTTTTAAATCATCTAACATTTGGAGCTCGTAATTGCCTAATTCTTTAAAACTCTTAAAATCTTCCAATGTTTTAAAATTAACGGATAACTTTTCAATCGGTATGATTTCCATAAATGGTACCCTCCTTTTCGTACTTTTCTAATTTTATTATAATATATGTAAGAGAAAATTTCTTCTCAATTAAATATTTTTTAAAAAAAGTTTCATTTTTCTAAAGGGAATTTTAGCATTTATTGGCACAATCATTGATTAATTTTTGGTAAAATAAATAAATACATAGCTACAATCACTGGTTTCATCTTGGAGGGGTATAATGAAAGTTGCAGTTATTGGCGGGGGAGCTGTCGGTCTCCTTGTCGCCGCTTATTTATACAGAGCTAACATAACGTCGGTTGTTTACACTAGAAGAGAAGAGCAGGCATTTCTTCTCAATGAAACTGGAATCGAAATGATGAAAAATGGAATAAGCGAGAAATA
Organism: Bacillus sp. (in: firmicutes); assembly: GCA_012842745.1. Classification (NCBI taxonomy): domain Bacteria; kingdom Bacillati; phylum Bacillota; class Bacilli; order Caryophanales; family Bacillaceae; genus Bacillus; species Bacillus sp. (in: firmicutes). The sequence continues at coordinate 15,553 of DUSF01000056.1, forward strand.
TCCAGTTACAGCCTACCCTTTTTCAAACGGGTTAATGAATGATGAAGATTTAATTATAATAACTGTAAAACAATATGATTTAGCTCCAATTATTGCTGCTTTCATTGAAAACGGTGTCAAAACACCGCTTCTTTTTCTACAAAATGGGATGGGGCATATTTCTCTATTATCAAAATTATATGCAAATTCTCTTTTTTTAGGTATTGTTGAACATGGCGTTCTCAAACACTCTGATGTTTGTATTACTCACACTGGAGAAGGGCAAATCAAAATTGCGCAGTATCAAGGATCTGTAGGGAATTTCGGAACGATAGCGCAGGCGCTAAATTCAGTCGGATTCGTTATTCGCTCTGAGGCTGAGTGGTATCCAATGCTTGTGAAAAAATTAGTGGCTAACGCTGTCATAAACCCGTTAACAGCCCTTTATAAGATTCGAAATGGTAGTTTATTAAACAATGATTTTTATTTTAAAAATATGAAAGCTGTTTTTGACGAGGTTATCCAGGTCGTTACGATTGCCGATGTTGAAAGTTTATGGGAAGAAGTTGTTTCAATTTGTAAAAAAACCGGTAACAACTATTCTTCAATGTATAAAGATCTTGAAATGATGCGGCAAACAGAAATTCAGGCTATTTTAGGGTATTTACTTGAAGAAGGGAAAAAAAGTAAAAAATTGATGCCTTTGTCTACGTTTTTGTTTTATAGTATTAAAGGGATGGAGAACATTAGAGAGGAAGAGAGGAATGGTTAATTTATTTGCGACCTTTGTAGCAACGATTGTCACAATTCCAATCCTTGTTATTTTTATCGTATATTGGATTGCGCGTTTCCTTACAAAAAACAATAAGAAATCACTTCATATTTCAGTTGATGTATCGACGCTTTTTTTTATCATAGCCGTTCATTATTTAATTAGTGTTATTTGGGGCAAATCATTTTTATGGATCATTCTTCTGTTATTAATATTTATAGCTGCAGTATTTGTTTTTTTACAATGGAAAATTAACAATGAAATTATTTTTAAAAAAGTATGGAAGGGTTTTTGGCGTTTTAGTTTTCTGCTTTTCTTTTTCAGTTATTTTTCACTTGTCATTTATGGATTATATCAACGACTATATCATTTGTGAGCAATATTTTTTTTATCATCGCAATTATTTGCTATACTCGTTATGAAAGTTCTTTACGTAGATTAGAAAGGATGTATCCACATGGAAGTACAGGACGTCCACGCGCCCTTAACGAATAAAATTGCCTTTCGGTATGTTGAACAGGATGATGAGGTAGCTGCTTTTTTTGACTACCCTGCAATCGAGAAAGATAAGACATATCAAATGCGCATAAAGGAGTTATCAAATCGACAATTCCCAAGGGAATCACTTGTTCGTTATTTATTACAATACCATAAGAAATTTAATGCTGATGAAAAAACATTTGAAAATATAAATAAACTACTAAATCCTAAAAGCGTTGTTGTCATTGGTGGCCAACAAGCAGGGTTATTAACAGGTCCCTTATATACGATACATAAAATCATCTCCATTTTAAAGTTTGCACATAAACAAGAAAAGCTCCTGAAAGTGCCGGTATTGCCGGTTTTTTGGGTGGCAGGGGAAGATCATGATTTTGCAGAAATCAATCACGCTTTTGTTTTACATGAAGGCAGAATAGAGAAACGGCCTATTAAACAAAAAAATTATCATAAGTTGCCAGCTTCCTCCCTTAGCCTTGATAAACAACTTGCTAAAAGCTGGATTAACGAAATTGTCAGCACGTTTGAGGAGACCGTTCATACAAAAAATCTGTTAGAGCGCTTAAATGAGGATATAAACAACTCTGATACATATGTTGATTTTTTTATTAATCTTGTTTTTACATTGTTTAAAGGACATGGACTTATTGTTGTTGATTCAGGGGATCAAGGCTTTCGAAAAATTGGTGCCTCATTTACAGAGACGATGATACATCAGAATGGAGAATTAGCGGAAAATGTACTAAAGAAGCAATTGACAGTAAAAGAGTTAGGTTATGGAGAGCCAATCGAAATGAATGAAAACAATGCTCATCTCTTTTATTTACAAAACGGTGAGCGCGTTTTATTAGAAAGAGACAACGGGCTTTTTGTTGGGAAGAACAAAGAGTGTCAGTTTGAAGAAAGTGAACTTTTAGCTATTATCAAGGAAAAACCGGAATTAGTAAGTAATAATGTAGTCACAAGGCCGCTCATGCAAGAGTATGTTTTTCCGACATTAGCGTTTATTTCAGGGCCTGGTGAAATCGCTTATTGGGCCGTTTTAAAGGAAGCGTTTCATTTGTTTGGATTCAAAGTGCCGCCTGTCATTCCTAGATTAATGATGTCGATTATAGATAGAAGGGCGGATAAGTACTTACGGGAGCTAGGTTTGAATATTGAACAAATGATCCAGCATGGCTGTGAAAAAGAGAAGGAGAGTTGGCTGAAAAAACAACCGCCCTATCCAATTGATCAAGCGGTAGAGGAAGTTTTAGCAGGGGTTATGAAGGCGCATCAGCCATTAAAAGAGCTTGCTAAAGAAATCGATGCGAACCTTACAGAAATCGCGGAAAAAAATGCGTTGATGATTCAATCGCAAATTCATTTTTTAAAAAAGAAAATGGAAAAGAAGCTTCGTTTTAAACATAAAGTTGAACTTGATAAATTTGATTATCTCAATTATTCTTTAAAACCGCTAGGAGCTCCGCAAGAAAGAGTATGGAATATTTTTTGTTATCTTAATTTATATGGCTATCATTTTATCGAAGAATTAATAGCGCTTGATTACGAGTGGAATCATCAACATAAGTTGATTTTCGTATAAGTTATCCAAAAGCTAACGTGTAGAAACAAAACAAAAATTAAATTGTCGAGCGAAAACCTGCAGGTTGATGCAGGTTTTTTATTTTTTTTATGAATAGTTCTTTAGTAAGTGGTAGAAAGTGGTGACTTATGGTATGATAGTGTCAGAAAGTGGGGCGTGAGTCATGTTTATGGGGGAATACCATCATACCATTGATCCAAAAGGCCGTATGATTATCCCGGCCAAATTTCGAGAGCTTTTAGGTGATAGCTTTGTGCTTACAAGAGGTCTTGATCAATGTTTGTTTGGTTATACCCATGACGAATGGAAAACGCTAGAAGATAAATTAAAAAACCTTCCTTTTACAAAGAAGGATGCTCGCGCTTTTACACGTTTCTTTTTTTCAGGTGCATGTGAATGTGAAGTGGACAAGCAAGGAAGAGTCAATATTGCTGCGCCGCTTAGGGACTATGCTAATCTTGATAAAGACTGCGTCATCATTGGCGTTTCAAATCGCTTTGAGATTTGGAGCAAGGCTAATTGGGAAAGCTATTTTGGCATGGCAGAAGAATCATTTGCGGAGATTGCTGAAAGCATGATTGATTTTGATATGTAGAGGCAAACTAAATGAAATATATCTATATATTTTGAAGTAGGTGTCAACATGTTTGAACATATTACAGTTTTAAGAGATGAAGCGGTTGATGGCTTAAATATTAAGCCAGATGGAATATATGTTGATTGCACCCTAGGTGGTGCTGGACATAGTGAATTAATTTTATCGAAATTATCAAAAACAGGGCGACTGTATGCCTTTGATCAAGATGAAATGGCCTTACACTATGCGAAAGAAAAACTAGGGCAGTATAAGGATCAAGTTGTTCTTATTAAAAGCAATTTTCGCTATATGAAAGAAGAGTTAGAAGCCCGTGATGTCTATGAGATAGATGGTGTTTTATTTGATTTAGGTGTATCTTCACCGCAATTAGATATCGCAGAAAGAGGCTTTAGTTACCACCAAGATGCACCACTTGATATGAGAATGGATCAATCAGCGCCCATTTCCGCTTATGATGTTGTTAACAACTGGGATTACAGTGAGCTTGTTAAAATCTTTTTCCAATACGGTGAAGAGAAATTTTCTAAACAAATTGCAAGGAAAATTGAAAGCCATCGCAAAGAAAAGCCGATTGAGACTACAGGGGAATTAGTTGAGCTTATAAAAGAAGGAATTCCAGCAGCGGCTAGAAGAACAGGAGGGCATCCTGCAAAACGCATTTTTCAAGCGATTCGTATCGCCGTTAACGATGAGCTTAAAGTTTTCGAAAAAGCGATTGAGGATGCGATTACAATGACAAAGCCGGGCGGTAGAATTGCTGTTATTACTTTTCATTCATTAGAGGATCGGATATGCAAAACAACATTTAATAAATGGAGTAAAGGGCCAGATTTGCCACCAGGACTTCCTATCATTCCAGACGAATATAAACCGAAGCTAAAGCTTGTTACGAGGAAGCCTATTTTACCTTCTGAAGAAGAAATGGAACAAAATAAACGGGCGCGGTCTGCAAAATTAAGAGTGGCCGAAAAACAATAATGCGATGTGGGAGTGGTTTTTTTGAATAATCTTGCTTATCAAGTTCAACCAAAAAGACACGAGCAACAACGACCAAACGTAAAGCCAAAAGTTAAAGTAAAAAAGAAAAGTCGTATTACCACTGGAGAAAAAATACTAGTTACGCTATTCTTCATTTTAGGTACAATAGGCTGTATAATGATTATATCGAAGCAAGCAGCCATTTATGAGCTAAATAATGATATTCAAGCATTAGGGACAAATATTACAAATCAACAAAGGATTAATAGTGGTTTAGAAGAGGAAATAACGGAGTTATCGAGACCACAACGCATTTTAAAAATTGCGGGTGAACAAGGATTAACGATTATTGATAATAATGTTCAGGTCATCGGCAACTAGTTTCATTTAGCGTGGTGAGAATATGGATAAAGGAAAAACTGTACATATTAAGATAGGAGCGAGGATATTGTCATTGCTATTTGTCCTCCTCTTTTTTATTTTGACGGGGCGGTTTGTTTACTTGCAAACCGTCAAAGAAGTCGATGGACATAATCTTTCGGTGTTAGCGGAAAAAAAATGGGGAAAAGAACGAACGATTGAAGCATCTCGAGGACAAATTCTTGACCGAAACGGAGAAGTAATTGCAAAAGATGTTCCTACATATACATTGTATGCTGTTATTAGTGACAAATATTCCAAAAATGCTGTTGAACCTCAACATGTTATTGATAAACATGAAACGGCAGAAAAATTAGCGCCATTATTAAATATGCAAGCTTCTGAGATTGAAAGAAGATTAAACCCTGCTAAACCGAATACCGTTCAAGTAGAATTAGGGCCAAAAGGTAAAAATATCGATCATCAATTAATGGAGAAAATTAAAGAACTGAATCTTCCCGGCATTTTCTTTAGCCGCGAGAAAAAGCGCTTATATCCGAATGGCATCTTTGCGTCCCATGTTATCGGCTTTGCGCAAGCGGATGATGATGGGAAAATAGTTGGGATGATGGGTGTTGAAAAAACGTTTGACGATATTCTTCACGGGAAGGATGGACTGTTAACGTTCCAAAGTGACCGTCGCGGGTTGAAGCTTCCAGATCCAAAAGAAATGATTCAAGAACCAGAAAATGGAAAGGATATTTATTTAACATTAGATCAGAAAATCCAAACTTTCTTGGAAAACGCCTTAACCTATGCAGATAAAGAGTATGAGCCTGAAAATATTATTGGAATTGTTGCGAATGCGAAAACAGGCGAAATATTAGCGATGGGAACAAGGCCAAGCTTTGATCCAAATACAAGGGAAATTTCCAATTATATGAATGAGGTAATCTCATCGCGCTTTGAGCCAGGCTCAACGATGAAGGTGTTTACACTAGCCGCGGCGATTGATGCTGGTGCTTTTAATGCGAATGAAACATATATGTCTGGTTCATATCAAATTTCAAAAAAAGATAAGGCTATTAGGGACCACAATAAATCTGGTTGGGGAACCATCACTTATCTTGAGGGCGTACAACGATCCTCAAACGTTGCTTTTGCAAAGCTTGTCAATGAGAAACTTGGTACGGATAAATTTCTTGAATATCTACAAAGATTTCATTTTGATAAAATTACAGGAATTGATTTACCTAATGAAGTGCCCGGAAATATTTTATTTAGGTACCCAATCGAAAAAATAACAACCGCCTATGGACAAGGTACAGCAGTTACACCGATTCAGCAAATTCAAGCGGCTACGGCGATTTCAAATGGTGGTAAAATGATGAAGCCTTATATCATCAAAAAAATAGTCGACCCAAAAACAGGTGAAGTCATTAAACAGCAAGAGCCAACCGTTGTCAACGAGCCGATAAAAGAAAAAACAGCAAAACAAGTTCTTGATATATTGGAAACCGTTGTTTCATCAGAAGCAGGAACAGGTAAACCATACAGAATTGAGGGCTATAAAATTGCTGGAAAAACGGGTACAGCGCAAATTCCTGATCCAAAAACAGGTAAATATATGACAGGGAACGGAAATAATATCTTTTCATTTATAGGCTTTGCGCCAAAGGACGATCCGCAGTTAATCATGTATGTGTCAGTAAAAAGACCAAAATTAGAAGCGACTGAACTTGGCTCTGCACCCGCAGCCTATGTTTTTAAAAACGTAATGAAAAATAGCTTGCATTACATGAACATTATGCCTTCGGAAAAAAACAATAATAAAAAACCAGTTGCGAAAACTGGGATTGAATTGCCGAATGTAATTGGCCAAGAGATTACAAAAGCGAATAAGGATCTTTCTGTACTAGGGTTGAAAGTGATTCCATTAGGTAAAAGCGGGAATGTGATAGCGCAGAATCCTATAGCAAATGATAAAGTATTGCCAAGTGAAAAAGTGTTAGTAAAAACAGAGGGTGAGTTGACTATGCCTGATATATCAGGTTGGGCATTAAGAGATGTGACAAAGTTGACAGAGCTTCTAAATTTGAAACTAAACGTAATTGGTAAGGGTTATGTAACAAAACAAAATATACAACCTGGCTCAAAAGTAAAACGTGATGATTATTTAGTGGTAGAATTAAGTCCTCCATTTCAGGAAAATGTGCCAACTATTGAAATAGAGGAGAAGCTCCAAATAAAAAATAAAGAAGATAAAGAAATTTTTGAGCTGTTAAATAGTGTTAGAGATTAGGTCTAATCGGTTCCGTACAAGCATATGATGAAACAAGCTACAATCAAGGAGGTAAGACGACTTGAGGGTTTCAAATGTTACAGTACGGAAACGATTAGTGACTGTTTTATTAATAGGATTATTGCTTTTTATCGTAATAGATGTGAGATTAGGATATGTCCAATTAATTATGGGCAATTGGCTTAGTGAAAAAGCGATGGATTCTTGGGGGAAAAATATTCCTTTCGAAGCGGAAAGGGGGGAAATTCTTGATCGCAATGGAATTCCATTAGCAACGAATGTGAGTGCACCGACTGTTTATGTTATACCAAGACAAATTGAAAATCCTGCGGATGCAGCCAAAAAACTAGCGGCTGTTTTAAATATGTCCGAAGAAAAAGCTTATCGTTATATTATGAAAAATTCATTGAATGAACGGATTCCGGAAGGAAGGAAAATTTCGAATGAAAAAGCCAATGAGATTCGCGCTCTGAATTTGAAAGGTGTTTATATCGCCGAAGACTCAAAAAGACACTACCCGTTTGGGAGCTATTTATCGCATGTTTTAGGGTTTACCGGTATTGACAATCAAGGATTAATGGGCTTAGAGCTTTTTTATGATGAAAAGCTACGTGGACAAAAAGGGCATGTGTCTTATATTTCTGATGCGAAGGGGAAGAAAATGCCAAATTCCACAGATACTTATACTCCCCCAATTGATGGTCTAAATATGAAGTTAACGATTGATTCACGGGTGCAAACGATTATTGAGCGCGAATTGGACATCGCTGAGGCTACGTACAATCCTGATGGTGCGATAGCAATTGCGATGGACCCTAATACGGGAGAAATTTTGGGGATGTCTTCAAGACCAGATTTTGATCCTGAGAAATACCAAAGCGTCCCTCAGGAGGTATATAATCGCAATCTCCCCGTATGGAGTACATATGAGCCTGGTTCTACTTTTAAAATCATTACATTAGCAGCTGCCTTAGAAGAGAAATTAGTCAATCTTGATCATGATCATTTTAATGATCCAGGGGCTATTAAAGTGGAAGGAGCAACTTTACGATGCTGGAAACGTGGTGGCCATGGCTCCCAGACTTTTTTACAAGTAGTGCAAAACTCTTGTAACCCTGGGTTTGTAACGTTAGGACAAAAATTAGGCAAGGATCGCTTGTTCCAATATATTAAAAATTTTGGGTTTGGTCAAAAAACAGGAATCGACCTTCAAGGTGAGGGGACAGGAATTTTATTTAAAATGGACCGGGTTGGTCCTGTAGAGCTTGCGACAACTGCTTTTGGTCAAGGGGTGTCGGTAACGCCGATTCAACAAGTGGCAGCTGTTGCAGCAGCTGTCAATGGCGGTTTTCTGTACCAACCGTATATCGCGAAAGAATGGGTTGATCCTGCTACTGGGAAGGTTATTAGCCGCAACACGCCTATTATGAAAAGGAGGGTCATTTCCGAAGAAACCTCGAATGAGGTAAGGCGCTCTCTCGAAAGTGTTGTTGCCTTAGGAACCGGAAAAGGGGCCTTTGTTGATGGTTATCGTGTTGGCGGAAAGACTGGTACAGCTCAAAAGGTTAAAGACGGCCGGTATATGGAAAATAATCATATCGTATCATTTATTGGCTTTGCCCCTGCCGATGATCCACAAATTGTTGTTTACACTGCTATCGATAATCCAAAGGGAACTCTTCAATTTGGGGGAATCGTTGCAGCGCCAATCGTCGGCAATATAATAGAGGATAGCCTGCGAGCACTGAAAGTGAAGAAAAGAAGTGGCCAAATTGAGAAAAAATATACATGGCCAGATCCATTGATGGTTGAAGTTCCGAATATTGTCGGCTTAAAAACAAATGAACTACGAAATTATCTTGTCAACCTAAAAATAGAAAAAAGCGGCGAAGGTCCGATTGTCATAGATCAAACACCAGAGCCTGGTGAAAAAGTTGAATCAGGTGCAACGATTCGCATATTATTAGGTGGAGAGTAAGAAGGTATTAAACCATGGAATCTGCCGTAAGCGCCTAGCCAAGGATAAAGCTAGGCGCTTGCACTTTTTTTCAAAAACAAGATTTTAAAGACAACCTCTCTTTTGATATAATGGTTGAAGTGATTTTATACTTCTTGAAATGATTTTTTATAGAAAGGAAATCCTCCAAAATGGATCTTACTACTTTACTTACATGTTTATCGCATTATAAGAAAATACATAATGGAAATCCATTTATTTCAACCATAGAAATGGACTCAAGACAAGTTCAAAAAGGTAGTTTATTTGTGTGCATTAGCGGCTATACAGTTGATGGTCATGATTTCATAGAGCAGGCGCTTCGGAATGGTGCAAGTGCGATTTTGGCAGAACGGGAAATAATCACTATCGATCAAACAATCCCATATATAATTGTGAATGATACAAAAAGAGCGTTGGCACAATTGGCCGATTATTTTTATAACGAGCCAACAAGAAAGCTTCGATTAATTGGTGTTACTGGCACAAATGGGAAGACAACAACAACGCATATTATTGATGAAATCTTCAAAGACAATGGGGAACAAACGGGCTTGATTGGAACAATGTATATAAAAATTGGTAACGAAACGATTGATGTAAAAAACACAACACCAGAATCATTAGTTTTACAAAAGACATTCGCCGAGATGATTGCCAAAAATGTTTCGACTGCCGTAATGGAAGTTTCCTCCCATGCCCTTGACATGGGCCGTGTCCGTGGCTGTGATTTTGATATAGCTGTATTTACTAATTTGACTCAGGATCATTTGGATTATCATTAAACAATGGAAGAATATGGCCGTGCAAAAGGACTTTTATTTAGTCAGCTTGGCAATTGTATTGATTACAAAAAGCCGAAGTTTGCGATTTTAAATCAAGATGACCCCATCTCAGACATGTATAAGAAATTAATAGCTGGTGCCCATATTTTAACTTATGGAATTGATACAAATAGTGATGTAAGAGCAACAAATATTAAGATGACTGCACAAGGAACAACGTTTACATTAACAACACCAGTTGGAGAAGCCTTTATTTCGATGAAGCTTGTTGGCAAGTTCAGTGTATACAATGTATTAGCTGCAGTTAGCTCAGCTCTTGCAGCTAATATTTCACTCCAAATCATTGTAAATACAATTGAAAAAATCGACGGTGTGGCAGGGCGCTTCGAGGTCGTGAATGAGAATCAAGATTTTTCAGTTATCGTTGATTATTCTCATACACCAGATAGTTTAGAAAATGCTTTAACAACTGTGAAGCAGTTTGCTAATGGAAGAATTTTTGTAATTGTCGGCTGCGGCGGTGATCGTGATAAAACAAAGCGGCCAATTATGGCAAAAATAGCTGTTAAATATAGTGACGAGGCTATTTTTACGTCGGACAATCCGAGAACGGAGGACCCTGTCCAAATATTAAAAGATATGGAAGCTGGCGTCCACGGGGAAAACTACAAAGTTTTCGTTGATCGAAAAGAAGCAATCTACTATGCTGTTTTGCAAGCGAAAAAAGATGATATCATTTTAATAGCTGGTAAAGGACACGAAACATACCAAATCATCGGAAAACAGGTTCTTGATTTTGATGATCGAAAAGTTGCGCGAGATGCGATAAAGGAGAGAGGAAAATGAGGCTCTCGTTAGCTGAGATTTCTGAAATCTTCCCGTCTAACACAGGGACTAAAGCTGCGACGATTTTTATTAACGAAATCGTTACAGATAGTCGGAAAAAAGCGGATAAAGGATTATTTATTCCGATTGTCGGAGACAAATTTGATGGACATGATTTTTTAAAGGATGCCATTGATAACGGGGCAATTGCTGCTTTGTGGCAGGAAAATAAAGAAAAACCAGCTTTTGTCCCGAATGATTTTCCGTTATTTTTAGTGAAGGATACAACTTCTGGCTTACAAACATTGGCTAAACATTATTTACAAAAGATTAAGCCTATTGTCATTGGTATCACTGGTTCAAATGGAAAAACGACGACAAAGGATTTGGTTTTTTCTGTTTTGCAAAAGAAATATAAAACATATAAAACACAAGGGAATTTCAATAATCATATTGGTTTGCCGCTAACAATTTTAGCGATGCCAGAAGAAACGGAAGTACTCATTTTAGAAATGGGCATGAATCATTTTGGGGAAATTTCTTTGTTGAGTCGTATTGCTGAGCCTCATTTTGCAATTATAACAAATATTGGAGAATCGCATATTGAGTTTTTGGGGAATCGCGAAGGAATTGCCAAGGCAAAGCTTGAAATGATTGATGGGTTACGGCCAGATGGCAAGCTGATTGTTGATGGGGATGAACCGTTATTAAAAGATAATGGAAAAGGTATTTCTATCATTCGGAGTGGATTTGAATCTCATAACGATGTAGTGATTGACAATGTGAAATTTGAAAATGAACGTCACTTTTTTACGATTAATGAAAATGAATATGAGCTTCCTCTTCTTGGTCGGCATAATGTAAAAAATGCCAGCTATGCAATCACAGTTGGTCTTCAATTAGATGTATCAATAAAACAAATACAAGCAGGACTTTCTGAAATTGAGTTAACGGGAATGCGGCTTGAGCGCAGTATTGGTAAAAATAATGCGCTCATTATTAATGATGCCTATAATTCCAGCCCTACTTCAATGAAAGCAGCAATTGAAACAATAAAAGATTTTCAAGAATACGATAAAAAAGTTCTTGTTTTAGGTGATATGTATGAGCTTGGGCGTGATGAAGAAGCTTTGCATCGAAGCGTTGCCGCTGCCATTGCAGCCCCAATTACAGACCTTATAACGATTGGTGAAAAAGGCAAATGGATTTCTGATGAGGCGAAAGAGCGCGGGACTCCAGTTCATATCTTTAGCTTTTTAAGAAAAGAGGAAGCACTGCCTTTTATTATGGAATTATTATCAAAGGACACTGTCATTTTATTTAAAGCTTCACGCGGCGCTAAGCTAGAATCGCTTGTGAATGAGTTAAAAGTATAGCAGAAAGGGGGATTCGCATGCTTGAACGTAGTATGTTACTAACAATTGTCATGGCTTTTCTAATTGCAGCATTATTATCACCAATCATCATTCCTTTTTTACGCCGCTTGAAATTTGGGCAAAGTATTCGTAAGGAAGGTCCAAAATCCCATCAGAAAAAATCAGGAACACCTACGATGGGTGGCGTTATGATTTTACTTTCGATTATTATTACAACATTGGTAATGACAGGAAAGTTTTCCGCGCCGTCGATGGAAACTTATTTGCTCTTGTTCGTTACGATTGGCTATGGAATTATTGGCTTTCTTGATGATTTTATTAAAGTGGTCATGAAAAGAAATCTAGGATTAACGTCTAAGCAGAAGCTGTTTGGACAGCTTATCGTTGCTATTATTTTCTTTTCCTTTTTAAATAAAATGGGTTTTTCTACATATGTAATGATACCGGGGACAAACTTTTCTATAGACATTGGCTGGACATATATTGTCCTGTTAATTTTTATGCTTGTCGGTGCCTCTAATGCCGTAAATTTAACAGATGGATTAGATGGTTTATTGGCTGGAACCGCAGCGATTGCATTCGGAGCCTTTGCCCTTCTTGCATGGCACAGCTCCCAATATGAAGTCGCTCTATTTTCAGTGTCTGTTGTCGGAGCTGTGCTAGGATTCTTAGTATTTAATGCCCACCCAGCAAAAGTGTTTATGGGGGACACTGGATCATTAGCGTTGGGCGGGGCAATCGCAGCAGTTGCCATTCTTTTGAAATTAGAAGTATTGCTAGTTATTATTGGTGGTGTGTTCGTCATTGAAACGCTATCGGTCATCATCCAGGTTATATCTTTTAAAACAACAGGAAAACGTGTCTTTAAAATGAGCCCTCTGCATCATCATTATGAGCTTATTGGGTGGTCGGAATGGCGGGTTGTGACAACATTCTGGTTAATGGGGCTGTTGTTTGCAGGCATTGCAATTTATTTAGAGGTGTGGATTTAATTGAAAAAGACAATAGAGTATAAAGATAAAAAAATAGTCGTCCTAGGCTTAGCTAAAAGTGGTTTTGCGGCGGCAAAATTACTCAATGGCCTAGGAGCAGCCGTAACAGTAAATGATCAAAAACCAATTGAGGAGAGTCCAGAAGGTAGTGAGCTTCTATCACATGGTATAGAAGTCATTGGAGGCGGCCATCCCTCCCATTTAACGGAAAATGCGCTCGATTTAATTGTTAAAAATCCAGGAATCCCATACAGTAATCCAGTCCTTCAAAAGGCCAAAGAAAAAAAGATCCCAATCATTACTGAAGTGGAGTTAGCTTATACGATATCCGAAGCAGACATTATTGGAATCACGGGTTCCAATGGAAAGACAACGACAACAACGCTAATCTATGAAATCTTAAAAAAAGCCAATAAAAACCCACTCATTTCAGGAAATATTGGTACTGTTGCTTGTGAAGTTGCCGAAAGAGCAACAAGCGAAAATGTCATTGTCATGGAGTTATCTTCTTTCCAGCTTATGGGCACGGAAAAATTTAAACCGAAGATTTCAGTTTTATTAAATCTTTTTGATGCACATTTAGATTACCACGGCACAAAAGCAGAATATGGAAAAGCAAAAGCAAATATTTTCAAAAATCAAACTGAAGATGATTTTGCCGTAGTCAATGCAAATGACCCATTTGTTATGGAGCTTACAAAGGATACAAAGGCCAACTTAGTTCCTTTTTCAGCCACACAGGTTTTAGAAAGTAGCGCTTATATAAAAGCTGATCAAATATATTTTATCGATGAGCCAATCATTGATGTTCATGATATTGTTTTACCTGGACAGCATAATTTAGAAAACATTTTGGCAGCAATTGCGGCAGTGAAGCTATACGGGGCATCAAATGCGGCCATTCAAGAAGTGCTGCAAACCTTTACAGGTGTAGAACACCGTTTACAATATGTTGAAACAATTAATGGACGTAAATTTTATAATGATTCGAAAGCAACGAATATACTGGCTACACAAAAAGCAATTGCAGCTTTTAAGGAGCCTACTATATTATTAGCTGGCGGTCTTGACCGCGGCAATAGCTTTGATGAGTTAATCCCAAGTTTAAAGAAAGTGAAGGGCGTAATCACTTTTGGACAAACCGCGGAGAAAATTTTGGATGCCGCTAAAAAGGCAGGAATTAATCTTTTAAAACATGTCGATAATGTGGAAAAGGCTGTAAAGGAGGCTTATAACTTATCGGAAGAAGGTGATGTGATTTTGTTATCGCCTGCATGTGCAAGCTGGGACCAATTCAAAACATTTGAAGAACGGGGAGACATGTTTGTAAATTCTGTGCATAAACTGGAAGTAGACTAGTCCTCTTACGATATGCTGCATAGAAAATAATTAGAGGTGTGGTAAGTTGCAGATAAATAAATCTACGCCCGATTTTATTCTTATTCTTGCGACGATGTCCCTACTCGCAATAGGGATGATTATGGTTTATAGCGCCAGTGCTGTTTGGGCCAATTTTAAATTTGATGATTCCTTCTTTTTTGCAAAACGGCAATTATTATTTGCGGGAGTAGGCGTAATTGCAATGTTTGTAATTATGAACATTGATTATTGGACATGGCGCACGTGGTCTAAAGCAATCCTGCTCATATGTTTTATATTGCTAGTTGCTGTGTTAATCCCCGGCATTGGTCTTGTTCGTGGTGGGGCACGAAGTTGGTTGGGAATCGGTGCTTTTTCCATTCAGCCTTCAGAGTTTATGAAAATTGCGATGATTATCTTTTTGGCGAAATTTCTATCGGAACATCAAAAGCTAGTCACCTCCTTTCGAAAGGGGTTAGTTCCTTCTTTAGCATTAGTGTTTTTTGCATTTGGACTGATTATGCTACAACCTGATTTAGGAACTGGGGTTGTCATGGTCGGAACTTGTGTGGTGATGATTTTTGTAGCTGGTGCGAAAATTAGCCATTTTATCGGGTTAGGGCTCTTAGGTTTAGCCGGTTTTGTTGCCTTAATTGCGTCAGCACCCTACCGCATAAAGCGGATTACAGCTTTCCTTGACCCGTGGCAAGACCCTTTAGGAAGCGGTTTCCAAATTATCCAGTCTTTATATGCTATTGGACCTGGAGGGTTACTTGGTATTGGCCTAGGCCAAAGCAGGCAAAAGCATTATTATTTACCAGAGCCACAAACGGACTTCATCTTTTCGATTTTGTCAGAGGAGCTCGGTTTCATCGGAGGAACCTTTGTCATTTTATTATTTAGTCTACTCTTATGGCGTGGTGTAAGAATTGCTCTTGGTGCACCAGATTTATTTGGCAGTTTTTTAGGGATTGGAATTATTGTGATGATAGCCATTCAAGTAATTATTAACATCGGAGTTGTAACAGGGCTAATGCCTGTTACGGGGATTACGCTACCGTTTTTAAGTTATGGTGGTTCATCGTTAACGTTAATGCTGATGGCTGTTGGTGTACTTTTAAATATTAGCCGTTATTCTCGATATTAACGAAACTAATAATTGACAATTTATTCATTTTTAGTTGTAATAAAAGAAGCAAAAACCCTGTGAAAAACAGGGTTATCTTTTTGTACACTTTAAAAAGTATAAAATTTTAAGGATTAAAGTATAAAAAAAACATCGTAATTTGCTATTATGGGCAAATAACGTGTTTTTCTAATAGGGGGATGGCCATGAAAATAGTAGTTAGTGGTGGGGGAACAGGTGGTCATATTTATCCTGCGATTGCGTTTATTAAAGAGGTTAAAAAACACGACCCAAAGGCGGAATTTTTATATATTGGCACCGCAAATGGTTTAGAAAAGTCAATCGTGGAACGAGAAAATATTCCGTTTAAATCGATAGAAATTACAGGATTTAAGAGGAAGTTATCATTTGAAAACATAAAAACGATTATTCGCTTTTTCAAAGGAATGGTTGTAAGTAAAAAATATATAAAAGAATTCAAGCCTGATATCGTTTTAGGTACAGGTGGATATGTTTGTGGTCCAGTCGTCTACGCAGCAGCAAAGCTAAAAGTGCCAACGATGATTCATGAACAAAATAGTGTACCAGGTTTAACAAATAAGTTTTTGAGTAAATATGTTGATAAGGTAGCGCTTTGTTTTGAAGAAGCAGGCCAATTTTTTCCTGAAGAAAAACAAGTCTTAACTGGGAATCCAAGAGCATCCGAGGTTGTAGGGATTGATGGCAATCGTGGAAAACAATCTGTCGGTCTTGACCCTGCAAAAAAAGTCGTTTTAATTGTTGGTGGCTCAAGGGGAGCAAAGCCAATTAACGATGCTTTTTTAGAAGTTTTACCACTTGTAGCTAAAAAAGATTATCAAGTATTGTATGTAACTGGTGAAGTACATTATGAAAATGTTTTACAAGCAGTAAAAAAGGTCGGAAGTCCAGAAAACGTAATAATTAAGTCTTTTATCCATAATATGCCTGAGGTTTTAGCCGGGGTTGATTTAATTGTTGCTAGAGCAGGTGCGACAACTTTAGCAGAGATTACCGCGCTTGGTATTCCAAGCATTTTAATTCCGAGCCCTTATGTCACTAATAATCATCAAGAAAAAAATGCCCGCGCATTAGGCAATAACGGGGCTGCGATTGTTCGTTTGGAAAAGGATATGAGTGGTAAAATGCTTTTAAATGACATTGATCACATCCTTTTAGATGAGGAAACGCTAGGAAAAATGAAACAAGCTTCCTTATTGTTAGGCATGCCGCTTGCAGCCAAAAATTTATTTGACGTAGCTGAAGAATTGGTAAGAAATCGTACATGACAAGCCTACATTGCATAATGTAAATTATAGGGAAAACATCATGATGATAAATGGATGAGCAAATGGCTAGTTAGGCCATGATATATACAGTCTTAAGGAGGAGCATCATGGAGGAGCTGATCAAGAAACTTCAAGAAGCCGATATTGGGAAGGTTTTAGTAAATGAACCGTTAAAAAATCATACAACAATGAAAGTAGGCGGCCCTGCAGATCTTTTTATTGAACCGACGAGTGTTGAGGGAGTAATCAAAGCTATCAAACTAATTCAAGAAGCGGGATTACCGATTACTCCAATTGGACGCGGTTCTAATTTATTAGTTTTAGACGGTGGTATACGTGGCGTTGTCTTGAAACTTGGCGAAGGATTGAGCCGCCTTGAGATTGAAGGAACGATTGCTCGTGTGGGTGGTGGTTACTCGCTTGTCTCATTAGCTTCTACAATAAGCAAGAAAGGCCTATCTGGGTTAGAATTTGCCGGCGGGATTCCGGGCTCTGTTGGTGGGGCGGTCTATATGAATGCCGGAGCACATGGTGCGGATATTTCGAAAATTCTCGAAAAAGCTCTTGTTGTATTTCGTGATGGAAGCTATGAATGGCTATCAAATGAGGAGATGAAATATTCTTACCGCACCTCAGTTTTGCAGAAGGAAAAACCGGGTATTGTCGTAGAAGCTGTTTTCCAACTAAAAACGGGTGACCGCGATACAATTGTTAGAGAAATGCAAAAAAATAAGGATTATCGCCGTGAAACCCAACCATGGAATTATCCATGTGCAGGAAGTATCTTTCGCAATCCATTGCCAAATTATGCTGGTCAGCTCGTTGAAAAAGCAGGATTAAAAGGATATACAATTGGTGGAGCAAAAGTTTCGGAAATGCATGGCAACTTTATTGTCAATACAGGTACAGCAACTGCCATTGATGTGTTACATTTAATAAAATACATCCAAAAAGTTATATTAGAAAAATATGATATAAAGCTTGAAACTGAGGTTGAAGTGATTGGTAAAAACTAAACAGAATTCATAACAAAAAAAATGTAAACTTTGTTATAATAGAAAATAACTATTTTATTAGCGCAAACGGCATATTTCATGTGCCGTTTATCTTGTTTCTTTTATGGTAAATATGGCGTTTGCTTTAGGCTCACGCTATGGGGGAAATTGAATGAAAAATAGTAAAGTTATTGATATTGAAGATCGCATTCCAAAATTAAAACAACAGCGAAAACAAAAAGCAAACCGCAGGTTTGTATTATATATTTCATTATTCTTTGTTCTAGTTCTGTTCATTCTTTATTTTCAATCCCCTTTAAGTAAGGTTCAAAAGATCTCTGTTTCGGGAAATGTTCACGTAACACAAGATGCTATTATCGAAGAAAGTGGTCTTAAAAAAGAAATGAGTTTTTGGAAAGTAGATCCGGAAAAAGTTGCTGAGAAAATCAAGGAACATGAACAGATTGCTAAGGCAGAGGTAGCTCGGAAGTTTCCTAATCAAATAAACATTCATGTAAGCGAGTATGCAAGGGTAGCGTATTTAATAGAAGGGACATCTTATTATCCGATACTTGAGACAGGGAAAATTCTTGAAAAGGACAAGCTTGAAAATATACCGGCAGACGCACCAATTTTGCTAAATTGGTCGCAAAGTGAGGAGCTTCAGGAAATGGCTGCAGAGCTCCGTCTTGTTCCAGTGAGTATTTTAAATCGAATTTCTGAAATTCATCTCACCCCGGAAGATTCCGATCCACTTCATATTACGTTGTATATGAATGATGGGCATGAGGTGAGTGCAACTATTCGTGATTTCTCAGAAAAGATAAAGAATTATCCACTCATCGTTGAACGGCTGTCGGAAGAACATCATGGTGTCATTCACCTTGAAGTTGGCTCTTATTTCAAGTCATATAAAAAGTTAGGGGATGAAGAAATTGAGAGTGAGCGGTAAACATGTAATTCTCTCTTTCGTAGCGATTGTTTTAGGATTTTTACTTTCATTCTCCTATCAATTTACAAATAGCAAAACAGGTACAATTGCTGAAGGAAAGCAATGGCAGAGAGAATTTGAATACCGGGAAAAGTTAATTCGCTTGGAAGAAACGACAAGAAGGCTACAGCAGGAATTATCAGAAAAACAACAAAGTGTTCGTGATATTGAAGCGAATTTGGCAAACCAAGAAAAATCATTTAAATCAATAGTAGAAGATATTGAAAAGCTTCGCATGTTCGCTGGGGAAGTTCGAGTGAAGGGGCCAGGCGTCGAAGTAACGCTAAAGGACGCATCCTATATGAAGGCTGTGGACAATGCTAATAATTATATTGTTCATGAGGGCCATGTCCACAAAGTAATCAATGAGCTTCTAACAGCAGGTGCGAAAGCGATTGCTATCAACGGGCAAAGGCTTGTCCAAAATAGTTATATTGCCTGTATTGGACCAGTCATTAGTGTGGACGGTACTGAATATAATGCTCCTTTTATTATTTCTGCTATTGGTGACCAGGGGGTTTTATATAGTTCTTTAATTATTTTAAATGGAGTTAAGGATCAACTTGTGATGGATAATATCGAAGTGAAAATCGAAAAAAAAAGTGAAATTATAATGGACCCATATTTTGGGTTAACACAAGAGTAGGTTGCTTGACTTACAAAGGGTGATAGAATGCGGAACAAAAGTAAAGTAACACTGACAATTATTACGGCTATTTTAGGTTTTATGATGGCTATACAATTTCAAACAATTAAAGAACCTGTCGTTCGGGATACAAGGGATATTTGGGAAATTCGCGAAGATATTGAGCGTGAACAACAGCTAATTACAGAGCTTTATAAAGAAATTAGAACGAAGGAAGAGACGTTAAGAAAATATGAAGAAGCACCATATAACAGTAAGTACGAAGGAATTACGGAACAACGAAATGAATTGAAGAAAAAAATTGGGCTCACTGAGCTAAAAGGCTCTGGTATTATTCTAAAGATTAGTCCATCATTTAATCAGTCGCTTGTTGGACAGACTTATCAAACTGTTCCGCCTGACCTTCTCATCCGTTTAATTAACGAGTTATACCGTTATAAAGCTTTGGCTCTTGCTGTTGACAATGAAAGAATTATTGTCACATCTCCGATTCGTGATGTTAATGGCAAAACGTATATTAATAATACCCCACTAGGTCCATTGCCAATAGAAATTAAAGTGATAGCAGAGAATGCAGAAAAACTGCAAAATCAAATGCAGGTTTCGCAAATCGTTGATGAGTTCTTTGCTTTAGAAAATTTGGAATTAACATCAACACTAGAAGAAGAGGTTACATTACCAGCTTATGATGAGGTTTTAAGAAATAAGTTTATGGAGCCTGTTGAACCTGCTAATATTGAAAAGGGGAACGGTTAAATGTGGTTACCTGTTTTAGGCTTACTTATTGGAATTTTTTTAGGATTTTTAACAGATATTAGAATACCTGAAGAATATTCTAATTATCTTTCCATATCTGTTTTAGCGGCTTTTGATACTTTATTTGGGGGAATACGGGCTCATTTGCAAAATACGTATGATGATAAAGTTTTTGTGACAGGGTTTTTTTCCAATATTTTACTTGCTGCAAGTTTATCTTTTCTAGGTGTCCATCTTGGTGTAGACTTATACTTAGCGGCTGTCTTTGCATTTGGAGTCCGTTTGTTTAATAATATTGCGGTAATTCGGAGAATACTTTTGTCAAAATGGACAACATCACGAGAAAAATAGAAAAAATTATTATAATTTAAAGGGAAATGGTCATTCACGTTGAATAATTTTAATGTTGAATAAAATAGGAGTAACTTAAAGGAGGTGCCAAAGTATGAACAACAGTGAGTTAATCGTAAGTCTGGACATCGGTACATCCAATGTTAAGGTAATCATTGCGGAAGTGTCAAATGATTCCCTAAACATTATAGGTGTGGGTAATGTGAAATCTGAAGGCATAAAAAAAGGTTCAATTGTTGATATAGATGAAACGGTACAATCCATCAAAAGGGCTATTGACCAAGCAGAAAGAATGGTAGGTATGGATATAAGACATGTTGTCGTGGGGGTTGCTGGTAATCATGTACAGCTCATACCATGCCATGGAGTTGTTGCTGTTTCAAGTGAGAACAGAGAGATTGGTAATGAGGATATTGCTCGCGTCATAGATGCGGCACAAGTGATGTCAATCCCTCCTGAAAGGGAAATTATTGGCGTCGTTCCACACCAGTTTATTGTTGACGGGTTGGAAGGCATTAATGATCCTCGGGGGATGATTGGTGTTCGTTTAGAGGTAGAGGGGACGATTGTTACAGGATCAAGAACGATTTTACATAATTTATTAAGATGTGTAGAAAAAGCTGGCCTTAATATAACTGATATTTGTTTACAGTCTTTGGCAACAGGTGCCATCGCTTTATCGAAAGATGAGAAAAATATCGGTGTTGCCCTTGTAGATATCGGCGGTGGGCAAACAACGATTTCTATTTTTGAACATGGTCACTTGCAAGTAACAACAATCCTACCTGTAGGTGGTGACCATATGACAAATGACATTGCGATTGGCCTGCGTACATCGACAGAAGAGGCAGAAAAAATAAAAATAAAGCATGGCTATGCCTTTTATGATCATGCTTCAGAAGATGAGGTCTTTTCTATTCCTGTTATCGGAAGTGATAAACAAGAACAATATAGTCAGCTTGATCTTTCTGATATAATAGAAGCTAGATTAGAAGAAATCCTTCTCATGGTACAAGAGACGATTAAAAAATTAGGCTATAGGGACTTACCTGGAGGTTATGTTTTTACAGGTGGTGTAGCAAATTTGCCAGGCCTTTTAGAACTTTCTCAGCTAGTGCTTCAACATAATCTGCGAATTGCGAAGCCTGATTACATTGGCGTTCGGGATCCTATCTATACAACTAGTGTTGGTTTAATCCAATACGCATTTAAAAATGCAAAACTACAGGGTGCTGAGGTTGCTGCTGCAGCTTCTAATCAAGAAGCTGATCGGTCACAAAAAAGAACTCAACATGTGATAAAAAAGCCGAAAAAGAACAATGCGGAAATGGTAAAGAAAGCAAAAAATTTATTTAAATCCTTTTTTGAATAAGGAATATGGATGGGAATTTGGATATATAGGAGGATTTTAGATGTTGCAATTTGATACGCATGTGGATCAGTTAGCTACTATAAAAGTAATTGGGGTTGGCGGTGGCGGTAACAACGCTGTCAATCGAATGATTGAGCACGGGGTTCAAGGTGTTGAGTTCATCGCTGTAAATACGGATGCCCAAGCTTTAAATTTATCAAAAGCGGAAATAAAACTACAAATTGGTCTGAAGTTGACAAGAGGACTTGGTGCTGGAGCAAATCCCGAAGTTGGAAAAAAAGCAGCCGAGGAAAGCCGAGAGCAAATTGAAGAAGCTCTTAAAGGTGCTGATATGGTCTTTGTAACTGCCGGAATGGGTGGTGGAACTGGAACAGGAGCAGCCCCGGTAATTGCGCAAATTTCAAAGGAATTAGGAGCATTAACAGTGGGTGTTGTTACAAGGCCATTCACCTTTGAAGGCCGTAAAAGATCAACACAAGCCGCAAGTGGAATTTCATCTTTCAAGGAAAATGTAGATACTTTAATTGTAATTCCAAATGATAGATTATTAGAAATCGTTGATAAAAACACGCCAATGTTAGAAGCGTTCCGTGAAGCTGATAACGTTCTCCGTCAAGGTGTGCAAGGTATTTCAGATCTTATAGCTGTACCAGGACTTATTAATTTAGACTTTGCCGATGTGAAAACGATTATGTCGGATAAGGGATCAGCATTAATGGGAATCGGTATTGCTACTGGGGAAAATCGAGCGGCTGAGGCAGCGAAAAAGGCGATTTCAAGTCCGCTTCTTGAAACATCTATTGATGGTGCACAAGGGGTCTTGATGAATATTACGGGGGGCATGAACTTAAGCTTATATGAAGTTCAGGAGGCCGCCGATATTGTGGCATCAGCATCAGATGAAGAGGTTAATATGATCTTCGGTTCTGTCATTAATGAGAACTTAAATGATGAAATTGTTGTAACTGTAATTGCTACAGGATTTAAGGAATCAGTATTGAATAAGGCTCAACCAACTCGCCCAAGCGTTGTTGGTAATCGTAATAGTGCTGCGCCAAACCGTCCAGCTAGAAAGGAAGAACCTATTCAGCAAGTAGAGCAGCATGTAAGCAACAATGGTCAATTTGCTGTTGAGGATACGTTAGATATTCCGACATTTTTGCGAAACCGCAACCGTAATCGATAACTTAATCAAAAATAAGAAGATAGCATGTACCTATTTAGGTATGTGCTCTTTTTTTGTGCTTCCGCATTCTAGGTCGACAATTTGCGAAAAAACATGTCAAAAACTCTATAGAATAAGTGTCATGGTATGACAGACTTCAAAATAGAATGTGTATATACTAGTTTCATAGCGGCTCAAAATACGTTTATTACTATATTGAAAGGAGAAACTTATTGACCATTTATCTAGATGTTATATGGTTATTAAACTTTTTCTTTGACGGTTTATTGCTATTGTTAACTTCGCTTATTTTAAAGCAAAGAATAAAAAAATGGCGTTTGTTTTTGGGGGCATTTATAGGATCAACCATCGTTCTTTTTTATTTTACGCCGTTTCAACCAATGGCTACACATCCTGTGATGAAGCTTCTCTATTCTATATTTATTGTATATACAGCGTTTGGATTCCGAAAATTTCGAACCTTTATTAAAAATCTCACAACTTTTTATTTTATTACTTTTATGGTTGGGGGAGGCATGCTGGGGTTACATTATTTTTTCCAAACAGATATTGCATTCATAAATGGTATGACTATAACGAGGGCTACAGGGTTTGGCGATCCTGTAAGCTGGGTAACGGTGCTGATTGGTTTTCCACTTGTCTGGTATTTTTCAAAGCATCATATTGAAGAAATCGAAATGACAAAAATTAATTTTGAACAACTTGTTTCTGTTCAAATTAAAATCGGTGAAGTAATCATGAATGTAAAGGGCTTAATTGATAGTGGCAATCAGCTTTATGATCCGATGACACAAACGCCAGTTATGATTCTTGATGTTCAGAAGTCACTAGCTTATTTTCCAGATGAAATTATGATGCAATCACAAAAAATAGAACAACTTGATTATAGCTCATTAGATTCTCATTGGGCGAAGCGAATTCGCCTTATCCCATATAGAGGTGTTGGCTCCGAACAGCAATTCTTATTAGCAGTAAAACCTGATAAGGTCATGATTCATACAGGTGGAGAGGAAATAATCGTAAAAAAAGTTTTGGTTGGTATTGGTCAAACTATTTTATCTTCAACTGGGGAATACGATTGCATCCTCCATCCGAAGATGTTTACTAATTCTACTCATAGATCGGCATAAAACAAATCAACAAAAACTTTAGTAGGGGGAAGAAAATTGGCGAAAATAAAAATGAAACTTACACTTATTTGGTACAAACTATTAATGAAATTTGGTTTAAAAGCAGATGAGATTTATTACATTGGTGGAAAGGAAGCACTACCACCGCCATTATCTAAAGAAGAAGAAGAGCAACTTCTCCAAAAGCTGCCAACAGGAGATAAAGCGGCAAAGTCGATGTTGATTGAAAGAAATTTACGATTAGTTGTTTATATTGCGAGAAAGTTTGAAAATACTGGCATTAATATTGAAGATTTAATTAGTATAGGGACGATTGGTCTTATAAAAGCGGTCAATACTTTTAACCCGGAGAAAAAAATAAAGCTAGCTACATATGCATCAAGATGTATTGAAAATGAGATTCTCATGTATTTACGGAGAAATAATAAAATTCGTTCAGAAGTATCATTTGATGAACCCCTTAATATTGACTGGGATGGGAATGAACTATTACTTTCGGATGTTTTAGGAACGGATGAGGATATTATTACAAAGGATTTAGATGCGAGCATTGATCGAAAATTACTGTTAAAATCGTTAGAGCAGTTGAATGAACGTGAAAAACAAATTATGGAGCTACGATTTGGACTTTTAGGTGGTGAAGAAAAAACACAAAAAGATGTTGCAGATATGCTTGGTATTTCACAGTCCTATATTTCTCGCCTAGAAAAGCGCATTATTAAACGATTGCGTAAAGAATTTAATAAAATGGTCTGAAAATTACGTCTACATTTCATATGAAACCGTGTGCATAAATTTCCCTCATGAGGAGATACTTTACTTGTACTATCACTATTTCCATTTTTATGGATGATAGTATAAGAAAAGACATCGAGGGCCTTTAGGTCATCCCCGCGGGGACTTCCGCCATTGTGGGCGGTAAGCCGTGTCTTTCTAATACAGCAACCTCTTAGGCAAGGAGGGAAAGAATGACACGAAACAAAGTAGAAATTTGTGGTGTAGACACATCAAAGCTTCCAGTATTGAAGAATGAAGAAATGCGCAAATTGTTCCGCGAAATGCAAAGCGGTGACATAAGCGCAAGAGAAAAACTAGTGAATGGCAATTTACGTCTCGTTCTCAGTGTAATTCAACGTTTCAACAACAGAGGGGAATATGTCGATGACCTATTCCAGGTTGGCTGTATCGGTTTGATGAAATCAATTGATAACTTTGATTTAGGTCAAAACGTGAAATTTTCAACATATGCTGTACCGATGATTATTGGAGAGATTCGTCGCTATCTTCGCGATAATAATCCAATTCGTGTTTCAAGGTCTTTAAGAGATATCGCTTATAAAGCATTGCAAGTAAGAGAAAGGTTAATAAGTATGACTTCAAGAGAGCCGACAGCCGAAGATATTGCCAGGGAATTGGACGTACCACACGAAGAAATTGTTTTTGCTTTAGATGCCATTCAAGATCCTGTTTCATTATTCGAGCCAATTTATAATGATGGCGGTGATCCAATTTATGTAATGGATCAACTGAGTGATGAAAAGAGCAAAGATTTGCAGTGGATTGAAGAAATTGCACTGAAAGAAGGGATGAGACGTCTTAATGAACGAGAGAAACTCATTTTAACGAAAAGATTTTTTCAAGGAAAAACACAAATGGAAGTTGCTGAAGAAATTGGAATTTCACAAGCGCAAGTATCACGCTTAGAAAAAGCGGCAATAAAACAAATGAATAAAAATATACAATAATTAGGCTTGCAAGAATGCAAGTCTTTTTTTGTTTGGACGCTATTCATAGTCCAAGCTTCATGCTACATATATTTGTATGGTAAAGGGAGGTATGACTGATGATGACGATTACTGATTTTCAAATAAAAGATGTCGTGAATATAGCAGATGGAAAAAAGTTAGGGAATATTACCGATATTGATATAAACTTAGTGACAGGAAAAATTGATGCGATTATTATTCAAACTGGTTCAAAAATGATGGGGTTATTTGGTAGAAATGATGAGGTCGTTATTCCTTGGAGCAATATCGTGAAAATTGGTACAGACGTCATTCTCGTTCGTTATTTTAGCACTTCCTATAAAGATGATTCAGTTCAAGATAGTACAAATGCACCAAAAATATATTATTAAAAGAGATTTTTCTCTACTTTTAAGATTGATATGGTAAAATATGAGTGAATATGTCATCATTTTATGGGAAGGGGTTCGAAATGGAAAAGGAACCATTTTTGCTTAAAGATACGGTACTATTTATTGACACGTGGAATTCTTTTAATCAAAATGTAGTCGCTGGTTTTTCAACGCGCCAAGGCGGTGTTAGCAAAGAGCCTTTTCATTCCATGAATCTTGGTTTACATGTTAATGATGAAAAGAAAGCTGTCACCCGTAACAGGGAAAAACTTGCCGAGCTTATTGATGCCCCATTAACTACATGGGTTTGTGCTGAACAGATTCACGGTGCAAAAATAGCGAAAGTGACAAATAAAGATGCTGGCAAAGGTTCTATACAGATGGAAACGGCCATCAAGGGTGTGGATGGATTATATACTAGAGAAAATGATACATTTCTTTTTACTGTTTATGCCGATTGTGTCCCATTGTATTTTTTTGCAAAATCGCAAAATATCATTGGTGTTGCTCATGCTGGCTGGCGCGGCACTGTAGCTAATATTGCCGGTGAAATGGTTGAACTGTGGAAAAGGGAAGAAAATATTTCTATAGAGGATCTATATGTTTGCATCGGGCCTTCGATTGGAAAGTGCTGCTATGTTGTCGATGATTATGTAATTGACCAAGTGGCAAATCGTTTACATGGTGAAATCAATAATCATATTTATGAAAAAATATCTAGCGGTCAATATAAGCTTGATTTAAAACAAGTGAATGTTGAATTGCTTAAAATAGCTGGAGTAATACCTGCTCATATCGAAGTTTCTAATTATTGTACTAGCTGCCATTCAAACTTATTTTTTTCGCATCGACGCGATCAAGGGAAAGCAGGAAGAATGCTAAGTTTTATCGGTATGAGGGGTGCCTGATTTAAGAAAATGGAGGTAGCAGATTTTGTCAGTAAAAGAAAATTTACAACAAATTCAAGCAAATATAATTGAAGCTTGTCGTCGCTCAAATCGTGATTCAAATGAAATAAAGATTATCGCTGTAACAAAATATGTCTCTGTTGAAACAGCTCAAAATGCAATCAATGCTGGCATTAAGCACATCGGAGAGAATCGCGATAGCGGTTTTCTTGAAAAGCGAGAAATTATTGGAAGCGCTGCGGTTTGGCACTTTATCGGTACGCTTCAAACAAGAAAAGTTAAAAATATTATTGACAAAGTAGATTTTATTCACTCTTTAGACCGCTTGAGCTTAGCTGAGGAAATAAATAAGCGCACGAATAAAATCATTCAATGTTTTGTTCAAGTCAACGCTGCGAATGAGAAGTCTAAGCAAGGATTGGCTATCGATGAGGTCGTTTCATTTGTGAAAAGTTTACAGGATTTTCCTACTATTAAGGTAGTAGGACTGATGACGATGGCCCCTTTTACTGATGATGAAGAAATGCTCCGAGATACTTTTAAGAAAATTAAAAGATTGCAAAAAGATGTACAAGCTTTACAACTTCCTTATGCTCCATGTGAAGAGCTTTCAATGGGGATGTCCAATGACTACGAAATCGCGATTGAAGAAGGAGCAACGATGATTAGAATCGGCACTTCTTTAGTCGGAAAGGAATTTTAGGGGGTGTAACAATGAGCATTAAGTCAAAATTTAGAAGTTTTTTCGCTTTAGATGACGAGGACGAATATATTGAGGAACGAAATTATGAAGATGAAGAACATGAAGTCCCCCGCCGTGTTACAAGGTCTGCCAAACAAAATGTCGTCAGTCTACAAAGCATTCAGCAAACATCAAAGGTTATTTTATGTGAGCCGCGTGTATATGATGAAGTACAAGAGGTTGCTGACCATTTAAAAAACCGCAAGACCGTTGTAATCAATTTGCAAAGGGTTAATAGTGATCAAGGCATGCGTATTGTCGACTTTTTAAGCGGTACAGTTTATGCTATAGGTGGAGATATCAACAAGTTAGGTCCGAATACATTTATATGTACACCTGAAAATGTCGATATAGCAGGTTCCATTTCTGATATGACATTGGAGACAACAGAGAATAGGTGGTGATGTAGTGGGAGTAATTGCTGGAATCATATCACAGCTCATTGAAGTTTATATTTGGATTATTATTATTTATATTTTCATGTCATGGTTTCCTGGAGCTAGGGAATCGTCGATTGGACAATTTATGGGGAGAATCGTAGAACCATATTTAGATCCTTTCCGACGGATTATACCTCCTTTAGGAATGATTG
The DNA here is from genome assembly GCA_012842745.1 of Bacillus sp. (in: firmicutes). Classification (NCBI taxonomy): domain Bacteria; kingdom Bacillati; phylum Bacillota; class Bacilli; order Caryophanales; family Bacillaceae; genus Bacillus; species Bacillus sp. (in: firmicutes). The sequence goes on from DUSF01000056.1 coordinate 44,197, forward strand.
ATATTTCACCAATTGTGGCAATTTTAGTTTTACAATTTGCTCGATCTGGAGCGTATTTCTTAATTAATATGTTTTAAAGGCCACATGCAGGGATCGCAAGCAGGTCCCTGTTTTTATGCTTTTTTCATAGAAAAGGTGGTTTACATGTCAATATACCAACATTTCCGGAAGGAAGAGCATGCTTTTATTGATCAAATCATAGAATGGAAAGAACAAGTAAAAGCTAATTATACATACAAGCTCCTCGATTTTCTTGACCCACGTGAAATGGAGATTGTAGAAAGCATCATCGGGACAAAAGAGGATATAAAATGTGCCTTTTGGGGCGGCTATGAACAAGCTGAACGGAAAAGAGTAATCCTTTATCCAGAGTACTATGAACCAACCCGTGAGGATTTTGATCTTATTTTGTTTTCTCTTCAATTTCCTTCTAAGTTTGTTACGTTAGAGCATCGTCAAGTGCTTGGTTCGATGATGGGATTAGGCTTAAAACGGGCTAAATTTGGTGATATTTTAATTGCTGACAATAAAGTGCAAATCATTGTCGCGGGCCAAGTTGCTGAATATGTAAAGCTTCATTTAAATCAAATCGGAAAAACGAATATCACGCTTAATCAAATTCCATTTGCAGAAATCATCACTGTTAAGGAAGAGTGGCAGGAACAAACTGTAACAGTGTCATCCATGAGGATGGATGTTATTTTGGCAGAGATTTTTAAGCTTTCAAGGCAAAAAGTTTTGCCGTATATTCATAATCAATTCGTGAAAGTGAATTGGAAGGTAATTGACGATCCCTCCTTTACGTGTCATCAAGGTGATACGCTATCAATGCGGGGGTTTGGAAGGTGTAAGTTGAAAAGGATGGAAGGTCAAACGAAGAAAGAAAAATGGCGAATTGTGGTCGTGAAAGGAAAATAATCTAAAATTAAGCAGGAAATAAAAAGAATATGTCGAAGAAAGTAGTAAAACTTTCGTTTACTATACTTACTGTTGGAGGTGCCACCAATGTCATTAACACCGTTAGATATTCATAATAAAGAGTTTAGCCGCGGATTTCGTGGGTATGATGAAGATGAGGTTAATGAATTTTTAGATCAGGTTATCAAAGATTATGAACTGATTATTCGCGAGAAAAAAGAGCTTGAAGAAAAAGTGAAAAATGTAACGGAGAGATTAACTCATTTTTCTAATATTGAAGAAACGTTAAATAAATCGATTATCGTAGCGCAGGAGGCTGCCGAGGAAGTAAAAAGAAATGCGCAAACAGAAGCGAAGCTTATTGTAAAAGAAGCTGAAAAAAACGCTGACCGAATTATAAATGAAGCCTTAACGAAGTCACGAAAAATTGCAATTGAAATTGATGAACTTAAAAAGCAGTCAAAAGTATTCCGCAATCGTTTCCGTATGTTAATTAAAGCCCAGCTGGAAATGATTGAAAGTGATGATTGGGAGCATCTGATGCAGTATAAAGATATTGATGAAGAGCCAGAAGAAATAGTGGAAGCTTAAATCGTTGCGAACTTGACGAAAGCCTCGTGTTTGCATATAATCTTTTAACATAATGGTTAAATGTTTATAAAGTAGTAAACAATGATAGGGACAGTAATCTTACGTTTTCTTCTTAGTAAGCGAGCCGGGGATGGTGGAAGCCTGGTGGAAGAAGTAATGATGAAAATCACCCTTGAGTTCCTAAACTGAAATTGCTTGATGAAAGTAGGTGGCGGCGCTTCATTCACGTTACGAATGATTAAGTGGGCTTACATATTTAGTAGGATTTTTTTCTACTTTTGAGCTAATTTTGGGTGGTACCGCGGGAATACCTTCTCGTCCCTATTTTGGGATGAGGAGGTTTTTTATTTTATAAAGGAGGAAGAAATAATGGAATATAAAGATACGTTATTAATGCCAAAAACAGATTTTCCAATGAGAGGGAATTTACCGAAGCGTGAGCCGGAAATCCAAGCAAAATGGAATGAACAAAATATTTACAAGCTTGTCCAAACAAGAACAGAAGGCCGCCCTTTATTCGTGCTTCATGATGGACCGCCATATGCAAATGGAGATATTCATATGGGCCATGCCCTTAATAAAATCATTAAGGATTTCATCGTTCGTTTTAAATCGATGAGCGGCTACCATGCTCCATATGTACCAGGTTGGGACACACATGGCTTGCCAATTGAAACGGCCTTGACGAAAAACAAAAAAGTTGACCGAAAAAAGATGAGCGTCGCGGAATTTCGAAAGCTTTGTGAGGAGTATGCTTATGAGCAAGTTGACCGTCAGCGTGAGCAATTTAAAAGATTAGGTGTGCGCGGTGACTGGGAAAATCCTTATATTACTTTAACGAACGATTATGAAGCCCAACAAATTAAGGTTTTCGGTGAAATGGCGAAGAAGGGCTATATTTATAAAGGTTTAAAGCCGGTTTATTGGTCACCATCATCTGAATCTGCTTTAGCGGAAGCGGAAATTGAATACCAAGATAAGCGCTCCGCCTCTATTTATGTTGCTTTTCCAGTTAAAGATGGCAAAGATGTCCTTTCCGGCGATGAAAAAATTGTCATTTGGACTACAACACCTTGGACAATCCCTGCTAACTTAGGTATTTGTGTACATCCTGAGTTAGAATATAGCGTTATTGAAGTGGATGATGCAAAATATGTCATTGCCTCAGCATTACTTGAGGAAGTAACAAAAACAATTGAATGGGAAAATGTGAAAGTTATTAAAACTTTAAAGGGTGCAGAACTAGAACATGTTGTTGCTCGTCATCCGTTCTATGAGCGCGATTCATTGGTAATGCTCGGTGAGCATGTTACAACTGAAGCCGGTACTGGTTGCGTTCACACTGCACCAGGACACGGGGAAGATGACTTCCTTGTTGCAAAAAAATATGGGCTAGATGTTTTAAATCCGGTTGATGATAAAGGCTATTTTACGACTCAAGCGCCTGGGTTTGAAGGATTATTCTATGATGACGCCAATAAAGTTATCTCTGAAAAATTGCAAGAAGTTGGCGCGTTATTAAAGCTTACTTTTATTACGCACTCTTATCCGCATGACTGGAGAACGAAAAAGCCGGTTATTTTCCGAGCAACTGCACAATGGTTTGCATCGATTAAAGATTTTCGTGAAGAGCTTTTACAAGCAATCAAGGAAGTAAAATGGGTGCCACATTGGGGTGAAATAAGATTATTTAACATGGTCAAAGAGCGTGAAGATTGGTGTATTTCGCGGCAACGGGCATGGGGTGTGCCAATCCCTGTATTTTATGGTGAAGATGGCGAGCCAATTATTACCGATGAAACGATTGAACATGTATCGAATTTGTTCAGACAATTTGGTTCAAATGTATGGTTTGAAAGAGAAGCGAAAGATTTATTGCCAGAGGGCTTTACATCACCACATAGTCCAAATGGTAAATTTACGAAAGAAAATGACATTATGGACGTATGGTTTGATTCAGGTTCTTCTCATCAGGCTGTTCTTATTGAGCGGGAAGAATTGCAGCGCCCAGCTGACCTTTATTTAGAAGGTTCTGACCAATACCGCGGCTGGTTTAATTCATCTTTATCAACAGCGGTGGCGGTAACAGGAAAAGCACCATATAAAGGAATTTTAAGCCATGGTTTTGCTCTTGATGGAGAAGGCCGAAAAATGAGTAAATCTTTAGGAAATGTTGTTGTACCTAATAAAGTTATGGATCAATTAGGTGCTGATATTTTGCGCTTGTGGGTTGCTTCTGTTGATTACCAAGCAGATGTGCGCGTATCTGATGCCATTCTAAAGCAAGTAGCAGAAGTTTATCGGAAAATTAGGAATACCTTTAGATTCCTGCTTGGAAACTTAAGTGATTTTAATCCAGCAACAGATAAAGTTGCATCGAGCGACCTTCGTGAGGTTGATGTATATATTTTAGTGAAGTTGAATAAAGTTATTGACAAGGTGCTTACATCTTATGAAAATTATGATTTTGCCGGTATTTATCACGCTGTCAATAATTTTTGTACGATAGAGTTAAGCTCGTTCTACTTAGATGTGGCCAAGGATGTTTTATATATCGAGGCAGCAGATAGCAAAAATCGCCGTTCAATTCAAACTGTTCTTTATGAAACATTGCTTGCTTTAACAAAATTAGTAACGCCAATTTTGCCACATACAACTGAAGAAGTTTGGGCCTTTATCTCAGGTGTCACAGAAGAGAGCGTTCAGCTTGTTGATATGCCACAAGCTTCCGAAATTGAAAATGCTAAGGCAATCGAAGAAAAATGGGATACATTTATGAAGATTCGTGATGATATCCTAAAAGCGTTAGAAAATGCCCGTAATGAAAAAGTAATTGGTAAATCATTAACAGCAAAGCTAACATTATATCCAAATGCGAACTACAAGGAATTGCTTGATAAAATTGATGGTTTAAGCAAGCTATTTATTGTATCGCATTTAGAAATCGCTGGAACACAAGACAATGCTCCAGAAGATGCTCAAAAGTTTGATACATTGTCTGTTGTTGTCAAACCTGCGGAAGGCGAAACATGTGAACGATGCTGGGTTGTCACACCAACGGTTGGAGCCGTGAAAGAGCATCCAACACTATGTAAAGACTGTGGAACGATTGTGCAAGAACATTATGTAAATTAATAATAAGAAAAGGCGCACATGATGTGTGCCTTTTCTTGTCCATATGAAAATGTTGCCTGTCTAAATTAATCTTTACTGGTCACAATAAAGATTACAATTGAACGAGGAGGTAGCTTGATAATGACCGATCACTATGCAAAGCTTAAATCAGAACTCGAATTAATGAGACTAGAGCTTGAGGAAAGATTAAACAGAGACTCGTGTTATGATCGTGAACATATTCAATCAGTTGCTGAATTGTTTGAACGTGATAAAAACTATATCTTGAATCAACATATTCAAGCCGAATTATATGATGTCAAACGGGCTTTATTAAAAATGGAATTTGGTCTTTATGGTTTTTGCGAAGAAACGGGAGAAAGGATTCCATATGAACATTTAACGATTATCCCGACTGTAAGAACGAATGCTGAAGCTGAGGCAATGACGCAATTTCCATATATGAGATTCTCCAAAAGTTGTGGAAACTTGAATGATTATGCTACAATTTTACAGGAATAAATTTTATTCATGGCAGATTGGAGGGGCATTGTGATTTATTATTTACTTGCAATCATTGTTATTTTTATTGATCAATTGTCAAAATGGCTTGTTGTGAAAAATATGGAGTTCGCCGAAAGCATTGCAATTATTGATCAGTTTTTTTATTTAACCTCCCACCGCAATCGCGGGGCAGCATGGGGGATTTTACAAGGGCAAATGTGGTTTTTTTATATCATCACTATTATTGTCATTGTCGCTATCATTTATTACATCAGGAAATTAGCTCGTGAAAGCCGTTTAATAGGCTCAGCGCTCGGTCTTATTCTTGGCGGAGCGATTGGAAATTTCATTGACAGGCTTGTTAGAAAAGAAGTCGTCGATTTTTTTGATTTTTATTTAAACTTCTATTTCTTTCAATATCACTATCCAATCTTTAATGTTGCTGATGCTGCCCTTGTTGTTGGTGTTATCTTATTATTAATACATACATTGTTGGAAGGCAAAAAGGAGAAAAAATTAAATGGATAGATTTGAAGCAACAATAACGGATGCTTACGAAAAAGAGCGAATAGATAAAGTTTTATCATCTCTTCAAGAAGATTGGTCAAGAAGCCAAGTGCAAGAGTGGATTAAGGAAGGATTAGTTACTGTTAATGGCAAAGAAGTTAAAGGGAATTATAAATGTAAACGTGGTGACTATATCGAAGTGGATATACCAGAGCCAGAAATTTTAGATGTTTTGCCAGAAGAAATGGATTTGGATATTTACTATGAGGATTCCGATGTTCTTGTCGTTAATAAGCCGAAAGGAATGGTCGTTCACCCTGCACCTGGTCACTTAACAGGAACGCTTGTCAACGGTTTAATGGCCCATTGTAAGGATTTATCTGGTATTAATGGTGTTCTTAGACCCGGAATCGTTCATCGAATTGATAAAGATACATCAGGCCTACTGATGGTTGCTAAAAATGATATGGCTCATGAATCATTAGTAGACCAGCTTGTTAACAAAACTGTTCTAAGAAAATATAAAGCGATTGTCCACGGTGTCATTCCCCATGATAATGGAACGATTGATGCGCCAATTGGTCGTGATAAAAATGATCGGCAAAGTATGACCGTTACAGATGAAAATAGTAAAACAGCTGTCACTCATTTTTGTGTCCTTGAAAGATATAAAGATTATACATATATCGAATGTCAACTCGAAACAGGAAGAACGCACCAAATCAGAGTTCATATGAAATATATTGGCTTTCCACTTGTTGGTGATCCGAAATATGGTCCAAAGAAAACACTTGAGATTGGTGGGCAGGCTCTACATGCCGGTATTTTAGGATTTAGCCATCCACGCACAAAAGAATTTTTGCAATTTGAGGCACCGCTTCCAGTGTATTTCGAACAATTGCTGAACAATCTTCGAAAAGCCGATTGACAAAATTCGCGCGTAGTGAGATAATTTTTTCAACAAATGAATAGGTCCTTTAACTACAGTCCCGTGAGGCTGAGAAGGAAGACGTGATGTTTAAATAGGGGGAGTTGTATCCTCTTATCTGCGCGTGCAAAAAAATCCTCTCGCTAAACGGTGAGAGGATTTTTATTTTTCGGAAAAACTATTCATAAATGGGGTGAATGTTTGATGAAGAAAAAAGCAATCGTCCTTGATGAACAAGCAATTCGCCGTGCATTAACACGAATTGCACATGAAATCATTGAACGAAATAAAGGAATAGAAAATTGTCTCTTAGTTGGTATTAAAACCCGCGGTATTTATTTAGCTAACCGCTTAGCGGAAAGAATTGCCCAAATTGAGGGAAAGCCAATAGCAGTTGGCGAAGTGGACATTACTCTTTATCGCGATGATTTAACGAAAACAACACCAAATAATGAGCCAGAGTTGCATGGGTCAAATATACCAGTTGATATTAAAGACCAAACGGTGATTTTAATTGATGATGTTTTGTACACAGGTAGAACGGTACGAGCAGCAATGGATGCAATTATGGATATTGGCCGCCCATCACAAATTCAATTAGCTGTTCTTGTTGACAGGGGGCATCGTGAGCTGCCAATTCGGGCAGATTTTGTTGGTAAGAATATCCCAACTTCAGGTGCGGAGGTTATTTTTGTTGAATTAAAAGAGGTAGACGGCATCGATCAAGTTAGTATTTGCGAAAATGAATAAGTTAGGTTGACATCAAGAAGATTGGGGTAGAGCATATGGAGAAACAAGCAATCGTTCTAGACGTAAATGAAAGACCGAAAGCACTGCAATGGATTTCTCTAAGTATTCAGCATTTGTTCGCAATGTTTGGAGCGACGATATTAGTACCTTTTCTAGTAGAATTAAGCCCCGCAGTTGCGCTAATTACAAGTGGATTGGCAACATTGGCTTACTTACTTATTACGAAAGGTCAAATTCCAGCGTACCTAGGTTCTTCGTTTGCATTCATTGCACCAGTGATGGCAGCAAAGGCTAGTGGTGGGCCTGGTACGGCGATGCTAGTTGGCTTTATGGCAGGGGTTGTTTATGGAATCATTGCCTTATTGCTTAAAAAATTTGGTGTACAATGGTTATTAAATCTTTTACCGCCCATCGTCGTTGGACCAGTCATTATGGTAATAGGTCTAGGGCTTGCACCAACAGCGGTTAATATGGCAATGAGAATCGATCCAACTGATCCAGCAACGTATAGTTCATTACATTTTTCAGTGGCATTGGTAACACTCTTTCTAACGATTATCGCTACGATGTTTTTTAAAGGTTTCTTTGGTGTCATACCTGTCTTAATCGGAATCGTTGGCGGTTACAGCTATGCTTTGATTGTCGGTATTGTTGATTTTACAGGAGTAAAGCTAGCAAAGTGGTTTGCACCACCAGAGTTATTAATCCCATTTGTAACATACACACCAGAGTTAAAATGGGGTGTTGCCGCGGCGATGTTGCCGGTAATCATTGTTACATTATCTGAAAATATCGGGCACCAAATGGTACTTAGCAAAGTTATTAATCGAAACTTATTAGTTAAGCCAGGATTGCACCGCGCTATAGCAGGTGACGGATTTGCGTTAACAATGGCTTCCTTATTAGGAGGCCCGCCGAATACAACATATGGAGAAAATATCGGAGTCTTAGCGATTACGAGAGTATTTAGTGTGTTTGTCATTGCTGGAGCTGCGGTCCTCGCGATTATCTTCGGTTTTGTTGGCAAAATTAGTGCTCTTATCAGCTCCATACCAACAAATGTAATGGGCGGTGTATCTATTCTCTTGTTCGGGATTATCGCTTCATCAGGTTTGCGAATGTTAATTGATAATAAAGTTGATTTTAGTAAAAATCGTAATTTAATGATTGCTTCTGTCATTTTAGTCATTGGAATTGGCGGTGCTTTTATTCAAGTAAATGAACAAGTACAAATTTCAGGAATGGCATTAGCCGCTATTATTGGAGCAATCTTAAACATAGTATTACCAGGTAGAGAAAAGAATCAAAATGAGGATTCAATCTTAAAGCAAGCAAACAATGAACAATAACACACTTTAATGAAGGTCCAGAGAGGCTTTGAAGGGTGTTCATTTTGGAATGACAGGATCATGAGTGCCTGTTTTTCAAAGCACCCTTGTATATACAAATTGGGTGCTTTTTTTGTAAAAAAGGCATCACATATTTCCAAATGGGGGAAAAAATGATGAAACATTTATTAACGATGACAGGCTTAACTTTAACTGAAATTGAGCAAATCCTTTACGATGCCGAGCGATTTTCAAACGGTGATCAATGGAAGGTTGACAAGCAAATGTTTGTTGCCAATATGTTTTTTGAACATAGTACACGGACGAGGAATAGTTTTGAGGTAGCAGAAAAGAAGTTAGGATTAGATGTATTAAATTTTTACGCGGAAAACTCTAGTGTTCAAAAAGGTGAAACTTTATATGATACAGTAAAATCATTGGAATCAATAGGAATGAATGGTGTAGTCATCCGCCACCCAGAAAATAATTTCTTCCAAGAACTTGTAGGAAAAGTGAACATACCCATCATTAACGCAGGTGCTGGTGCAGGGGAGCACCCAACGCAATGCCTTTTAGATTTATTAACAATCAAACAAGAATTTCAAACATTTAAAGATTTGACAGTAGCGATTGTTGGTGATATTAGCCATAGCCGTGTCGCGCATTCAGACTATGATGCTTTAACAAGATTAGGTGCCAACGTAGTGTTCTCAGGTCCAAAGGAATGGCAGGATGATAACGGTGTTTTTGTTCCAATTGATGATGCCGTTCGCGAGGCCGATGTAGTCATGCTTCTAAGAATTCAACATGAACGCCATGAAGGAATGATGGGAAATACAAAAGAAGAATACCATCAGGCTTACGGCTTAACGATTGAAAGGGAAAAAATGATGAAACCGCGGAGTATTATTATGCACCCAGCGCCTGTTAACCGTGATGTTGAAATTGCCAGCGAATTAGTTGAATGTGAACGCTCCCGTATTTTTAAACAAATGCAAAATGGTGTGTTTGCAAGAATGGCCGTATTAAAACGGGCAATCGAAACTCAATCACTATGTGAAGATATTCAGCAAATTTATTTATAATAACGATAAAAGAGGAAAAAAGTGGTATAAAGGGGGAGTATTGATTGTCATTATTATTAAAAAATTGTACATTATTAAATTCTACTGGAGAGCTTGTAAAAAAAGATTTACTCATTGAAAATGGTGTGATTTCACAAATTGCAGATGCAATTCAACATGAAAATGCAGACAAAATAGTTGATGTTGTTGGAAAGCTTGTCACTCCCGGTTTTGTTGATTTACATGTGCACTTGCGTGAGCCTGGCGGCGAAAAGAAGGAAACAATTGCAACGGGTACGTTAGCGGCGGCAAGAGGTGGATTTACGACTGTTGCCGCCATGCCGAATACGCGCCCAGTACCAGATACGAAGGAACAAATAGAATGGCTAAACAATCGCATCAAGGAAACAGCAAATGTTAGAGTGCTTCCGTATGCTTCGATTACAATCCGTGAGCTTGGCGAAGAATTGACAGATTTTCTAGCATTAAAAGAAGCGGGAGCATTTGCTTTTACAGATGACGGTGTTGGCGTGCAAAGTGCTGGTATGATGCTTCAAGCGATGAAAAATGCGGCGGCGTTAGACATGGCAATTGTCGCCCATTGTGAGGATAATTCGCTTATTAATAAAGGTGCTGTCCATGAAGGAGAATTTTCGAAAAAACATCAAATGAATGGGATTCCTTCTGTTTGTGAATCAGTGCAAATTGCAAGAGACGTACTGTTAGCTGAAGCTACAGGCTGCCATTATCATGTCTGCCATATAAGTACGAAGGAGTCCGTCCGGGTTGTCAGAGATGCAAAACGTGCGGGAATCAATGTGACAGCAGAGGTTACACCTCATCATTTACTATTATGTGATGAAGATATCCCTAGTCTAGATACAAATTACAAAATGAATCCTCCTTTACGTGGGAAGGAAGACCGTGACGTCTTAATAGAGGGGCTATTAGATGGGACGATTGATTTCATCGCCACAGACCATGCCCCGCATACAGAAGAAGAAAAAGCATGGCCAATAACAGAAGCGCCATTTGGCATCGTTGGCTTAGAAACAGCCTTTCCATTGCTTTATACGAATTTTGTACAATCTGGAAAAATGACGTTAAAACAATTAGTGGATTACTTAGCAAGTAAACCATGCGAGACTTTTAATTTACCGTATGGGAAAATAGAAGTTGGCAGTATTGCTGATTTAGCAATCATTGATTTAGAACAAGAAGAAGCGATTGATCGCGAAAACTTTTTATCAAAAGGAAAAAATACTCCATTCAATGGTTGGAATTGCAAGGGCTGGAATACTGCAACAATTGTAAATGGCAAAATTGTTTGGGAGAAGGAGAGTCGAGCATAATGAAACGGCAATTAATTTTAGAAGATGGCACTGTATTTATAGGAAAAGGATTTGGTAGCAATAAAGATACAAGCGGTGAGGTTGTATTTAGTACAGGGATGACAGGTTATCAAGAAGTCATTTCAGACCCATCTTGCTGTGCACAAATTGTGACATTAACTTATCCACTAATAGGTAATTACGGTATTAATCGTGATGATTTTGAAACGATTACTCCTTCGATTCACGGCTTAATTGTAAAGGAAGTAGCTGAAACACCTTCTAATTGGAGAAGTACGGAAACATTAGATGAATTTTTGAAAAATAAGGACATCCCAGGTTTACAAGGAATTGATACGCGAAAATTAACGCGAATCATTCGTAAGCACGGAACATTAAAAGGGGCCATTTGTGGAATCGACGTTGATGTAAATGAGGTTGTTGCAAATCTAAAAAAACAGCCACTACCAACGAACCAAGTGGCAACTGTTTCGACAAAATCAGCGTATCCAAGTTCAGGTAGAGGGCATCGTGTTGTAGTCGTTGATTTTGGAATGAAACATGGAATTTTGCGAGAACTAAACAGCCGCAATTGCGATATAACTGTTGTTCCATATAATGTGACGGCTGAAGAAGTACTACGCCTAAAACCTGATGGCATTCTATTATCAAATGGGCCTGGAAATCCATTGAACGTTCCTGAAGCAATTCAAATGATTAAAGCTGTGTTAGGAAAAGCACCGATTTTTGGAATATGTTTAGGACATCTGCTATTTGCTTTAGCTTGTGGTGCAAAGAGTAGCAAAATGAAATTCGGTCATCACGGCGGCAATCATCCAGTGAAAAATATTAAGACAGGTGCCATTGATATTACAGCACAAAATCATGGTTATACAATTGATATCGATTCGATTACAAATACACGTCTTGAAGTTACACATGTCGCACTAAATGACGATACAATTGAAGGCTTAAAGCATTTAGACTATCCAGCCTTTACGGTACAGTTTCACCCTGAAGCGTCCCCAGGACCAGAGGATTCAAACTATTTATTTGATGAATTTATGAACTTAATTGAAACTCATAAGAAAGAAGGCGAAGCTGTATGCCAAAACGCGTAGATATTAAAAGAATATTAGTAATCGGCTCTGGCCCGATCGTAATTGGACAAGCTGCTGAGTTTGATTATGCTGGAACACAGGCTTGTCAAGCTTTAAAAGAAGAAGGCTATGAGGTTATTCTTGTAAACTCAAATCCAGCAACAATTATGACAGATACAGAAATTGCTGACAAAGTCTATATTGAACCACTTACTTTAGAATTTGTCAGCAGAATCATTCGCAAAGAACGTCCAGATGCATTACTACCTACACTTGGCGGACAAACAGGCTTAAACATGGCGGTAGAGCTTCATAACGCAGGTGTTTTAGAAGAATGTGGCGTTGAAATATTAGGAACAAGACTATCAGCGATTCAACAGGCGGAAGACCGTGACGAATTCCGTACGCTAATGAATGAACTCGGCGAGCCGATTCCTGAAAGTGCGATTATTCATACGGTGAAAGAGGCGTTAACATTTGCTGAAGAAATCGGCTACCCTGTTATAGTCCGTCCTGCCTTCACATTAGGTGGAACGGGTGGCGGAATTTGTGCAAATGAAGAAGAATTGAAGGAAATCGTTGCAAGCGGCTTAAAATACAGCCCTGTAACACAATGTTTAATTGAAAAAAGCATTGCCGGCTTCAAGGAAATTGAATATGAAGTGATGCGGGATTCAAATGACAATGCAATCGTCGTTTGTAGTATGGAAAACTTTGATCCAGTGGGCGTCCATACAGGTGATTCAATCGTTGTTGCTCCAGTCCAAACATTAACTGACCGTGAGTACCAACTATTACGAAATGCGTCTTTAAAAATTATTCGTGCTTTAAAAATTGAAGGTGGCTGTAACGTTCAGTTAGCACTAGATCCACATAGCTATACGTACTATATTATCGAAGTAAATCCACGGGTAAGCCGTTCTTCGGCACTTGCTTCAAAAGCAACAGGCTATCCAATTGCGAAGCTTGCCGCGAAAATTGCTATTGGTTTAACGCTAGATGAAATGATGAATCCAGTAACTGGAAGAACTTATGCGTGCTTTGAACCAACGATTGATTACATTGTTTCGAAAATACCTCGCTGGCCGTTTGATAAATTTGAGGCAGCAAATCGTAAGCTTGGTACGCAAATGAAAGCAACTGGTGAAGTAATGGCGATTGGCCGTAGCTTTGAAGAATCCATATTAAAAGCGGTTCGTTCACTAGAAGCGAAAGTGTATCATATCGAAATTGAGGCGATGGCAGACCTTGATGACGCGACATTACAAAAACGGATTGAAGTGGCTGACGATGAACGACTATTTGTCATTGCTGAAGCGTTCCGCCGCGGCATTACAGTCGATCAAATTCATGAGTGGAGCAAAATCGACCGCTTCTTCTTGAATAAATTGAAGGGCTTAATTGATTTTGAAGCACTGTTTAAAGAACAACCGATGAATATTGAGCTTTTACGTGAAGCGAAAGAAAAAGGTTTCTCTGATATTGTGATTGCGAAGTTTTGGAATAAGCATGAGCGCGAAATCTATAACTTCCGCAAAGAAAATGGCATCATGCCGGTTTATAAAATGGTTGACACATGTGCGGCTGAATTTGAATCAGAAACACCATATTTTTATGGAACATATGAAGAAGAAAATGAATCAATCCTAACTAAAAAGGAAAGCGTCTTAGTCTTAGGTTCTGGTCCTATCCGCATTGGTCAAGGGGTTGAATTTGACTATGCAACTGTACACTCTGTTTGGGCGATTAAAGAAGCAGGCTATGAAGCAATCATTATTAACAATAATCCAGAAACAGTTTCAACAGACTTTAGTACATCAGACAAGCTTTATTTTGAGCCATTAACAGTGGAAGATGTGATGCATGTCATCGAAGTTGAAAAACCAATCGGTGTTGTCGTTCAGTTCGGTGGACAAACAGCCATTAACTTAGCTGCAGAACTAGCCGCAAGAGGGGTGAAAATTCTCGGAACATCGTTAGAAAATATGGACCGTGCTGAAGACCGTGACAAGTTCGAACAAGCATTAACAGCGATTGGCATTCCAATGCCGAAAGGAAAAACAGCAACATCTGTTGAACAAGCAGTCAAGGTAGCAACAGACATTGGTTACCCTGTGTTAGTTCGCCCATCTTATGTACTTGGCGGACGTGCGATGGAAATTGTCTACCATGAAGAAGAATTGTTGCACTACATGGAAAATGCCGTAAAAGTAAATCCAGAGCACCCAGTTTTAGTTGACCGTTATATGGTGGGAAAAGAAATTGAAGTGGACGGCATTTCAGATGGTGAAAATGTTTATATTCCAGGGATTATGGAACATATCGAACGCGCAGGAGTACACTCCGGTGACTCAATTGCTGTGTATCCATCGCAATCATTATCAGCGGAGATTAAAGAGCAAATTATCGATTATACAACGAGAATTGCTCAGGGCCTCGAAATTGTCGGCTTATTAAATATTCAGTTTGTTGTGTTTGAAAATCAAGTGTATGTGTTAGAAGTGAATCCACGTTCAAGCCGGACGGTGCCGTTTTTAAGTAAAATTACCGGTGTACCAATGGCAAATATTGCAACAAAAGTCATTCTTGGTGAGAAGCTACCAAATTTAGGATATGAAACAGGTTACCATCCTGAAAGCAATGAAGTGTTTGTTAAAGCACCGGTGTTCTCATTTGCAAAATTACGAAGAGTCGATATTACGCTTGGTCCAGAAATGAAATCAACAGGTGAAGTAATGGGCCGTGATGTAACACTTGAAAAAGCCTTATATAAAGGGCTAGTTGCATCTGGAATTTCGATTCCAAGCTATGGTGCTGTGTTATTAACAGTTGCTGATAAGGATAAAGAGGAAGCTCTAGATATTGCCCGTCGTTTTTATAAAATTGGTTATCGCATTCTTGCAACTGCAGGGACAGCAGCACAGATTCAACAAGAAAATATTCCTGTTACTGTTGTTAACAAGATTGGCTCAGAAGACCATAATTTACTTGATGTGATTAGGAACGGCGAAGCACAATTTGTCATCAATACATTGACAAAGGGCAAACAGCCTGCCCGTGATGGTTTCAGAATCCGCCGCGAGTCCGTTGAAAATGGTGTTGCTTGTTTAACATCATTAGATACAGCTACTGCTATTTTACGAGTATTAGAATCAATGACATTTGCAACAGATGAAATGCCGAAGTTTGAAAAAGCAAAGGTGGTTGTAACACAATGAAAAAACAATGGATGAAGGTTGTTTCGCAAGTTGAAATTGCTAAAAACATTTACGAGCTTGTTCTTGAAGGGGAGCTTGTCTCAAAAATGCAAGAGGCCGGACAATTTGTTCATCTAAAAGTTGATGATCGCTTAGATCCATTGTTACGAAGACCAATCAGCATCTGCGATATCGATTATGATAATAACCGCTTTACAATGATTTACCGTGCGGAAGGAAAAGGCACAACATTGTTATGTAAGAAAATCGAAAATGATGCAGTTGATGTGTTAGGGCCATTAGGTCATGGCTTTCCAATTGCTGAAATTGAAAAAGGCGAAACTGCATTATTAGTAGGGGGCGGCATCGGTGTGCCGCCGCTCTACAATCTTTCAAAACAGTTAGTCCGAAAAGGTGTGAACGTTATCCATGTTTTCGGCTTCCAAGATAAATCTGTTATGTTTTATGAAGAAAAATTTAAAAAGCTTGGCCCAACTTATATCGCAACGGTTGATGGCTCCTATGGAATAAAAGGATTTGTAACGGATGTCATTGCCGCTGAGAATCTTCAATTTGATTATTTATATTCTTGCGGTCCAACACCAATGTTAAAAGCATTGAACGAGCGTTTCAGTGATAAAAAAGGCTTTATCTCATTAGAAGAGCGGATGGGCTGCGGCATTGGTGCTTGCTTTGCTTGTGTCTGCCATTTGCAGGAAGACCCTACAGGTGCGGCTTATCGCAAAGTATGCAGTGATGGCCCTGTCTTTCCAATTGGGGAGGTTTTACTATGATGAATCGACTGAATGTGAGCCTTCCAGGTTTAAATTTAAAAAATCCGATTATGCCAGCTTCAGGCTGCTTTGGCTTTGGCCGTGAATACAGCCAGTTTTATGATCTTTCAAAGCTTGGGGCCATTATGATTAAAGCAACGACAGCAGAGCCGAGATATGGCAATTCCACACCAAGGGTGGCGGAAACAAGCGCTGGGATGTTAAATGCGATTGGCTTGCAAAACCCTGGCTTAGATGCTGTTGTCGAACGTGAATTGCCGTGGCTTGAGCAGTTTGACGTGCCGATTATCGCCAATGTTGCCGGTTCGCAAGTCGAAGATTACTTGCAGGTTGCCGAAAAAATATCGAAAGCTCCGAATGTTCATGCGTTGGAGCTAAATATTTCATGTCCAAACGTCAAAAGCGGCGGCATTCAATTCGGAACGGTTCCAGAGGTTGCTTTTGAATTAACAAGGCAAGTAAAAGAAGTGTCAAGTGTTCCTGTTTATGTAAAGCTATCACCGAATGTCTCTGATATTGTCGAAATGGCTGTTGCAGTTGAAGAAGCGGGTGCTGACGGCCTAACGATGATTAACACTTTGCTTGGCATGCGAATTGATTTAAAAACAGGAAAACCGATTTTGGCAAACAAAACTGGCGGTTTATCAGGCCCTGCGATTAAGCCTGTCGCCATTCGAATGATTTATCAAGTAAGCCAAAAGGTGAATATTCCAATCATTGGTATGGGCGGTATTTCAACGGCTGAAGATGTTGCTGAGTTTTTCATGGCAGGGGCAAGTGCGGTTGCAGTTGGCACAGCGAATTTCGTAGACCCATATGCATGTCCAACAATTATTGAAGAATTGCCTGTGCTTTTGGACAAGCTTGGTGTAGAGCATATTTCAGAGCTGACAGGAAGGAGCTGGGATCGTGACGCAAAGACCGCTAATTGTAGCTCTTGATTTTCCGAGCAAGCTTGAAGTAGAGCAATTTCTAGCTCCATTTGAAAATGAATCATTATATGTAAAAGTCGGGATGGAGCTGTTTTACAAGGAAGGCGCTGAAATCCTTGCTTTTTTGAAAGAAAACGGCCATAAAATTTTCCTAGATTTAAAGCTTCATGATATTCCGAATACGGTTAAAAGTGCAATGCGAAATTTAGCGTCGTTTGATGTTGACATTGTCAATGTTCATGCCGCTGGTGGTAAACAAATGATGGAAGCAGCGTTAGAAGGGTTAGACGAGGGAACTCGTGCTGGTAAAGAACGGCCAAAATGCATTGCGGTTACGCAGTTGACAAGCACATCACAAGAGATGTTACAAGAGCAGTTATTAATCAATGAACCGCTTGAAGCGGTTGTTGTCAGCTATGCTAAAAATGCAAGTGCGAGCGGCTTAGACGGTGTTGTTTGCTCCACGTGGGAAGTTGAAAAAATTATGGAGGCGTGTGGGCCAAGTTTTTTAACGGTCACACCGGGAATCCGCCTGAAAAGTGACACTGTTGATGATCAAGTACGAGTTGCAACACCAGAAGAAGCATGGAAAAGGGGAAGCTGGGGCATCGTTGTCGGCCGCCCAATTACTAAAGCAGAAAACCCACTGGAAGCATATAAAATTGTCCGTCAACAATGGGAGGGGAAGTAAATGAAACGCAAAATTGCCTCAAAATTATTAGAAATAGGTGCGGTGCATTTGAAGCCTAGTGACCCATTTACATGGTCATCAGGGATCAAATCACCGATTTATTGTGATAACCGCTTAACATTATCATACCCAGAGCTGCGTAAAGAAATCGCTAAAGGATTAGCGGTATTAATTGCAGAAGAGTTTCAGAACTGTGAAATGGTGGCTGGCACAGCAACAGCTGGCATCCCGCATGCTGCTTGGGTAAGCGACCTTCTTAATTTGCCAATGTGCTATGTCCGCTCAAAGCCAAAAGGCCATGGTCGAGGCAATCAAATTGAAGGTGCAGTCAAACCAGGCCAAAAAGTTGTTGTTGTTGAAGACTTAATTTCAACCGGCGGCAGTGTCATCACAGCAGTTGAAGCGCTACGTGAAGCTGGCTGTGAAGTACTCGGGACAGTGGCAATTTTCACGTATGAATTGGAACGCGGCTATAAACAGTTAAACGATGCGAATATTAAAGCATATGCTTTAAGCGATTATTCTAACCTAATTGAAGTTGCTTTAGAAAAAGGTTTAGTAAGCGAAACAGAGCTTGAAAAATTAAAAGAATGGCGCAAAAATCCAGAAGATGAAAGCTGGATGGGACTGTAAAAGAATTTGCTAACAAAATAGTGCTACTAAACAAATAACCCCTCAGAAATAGAGGGGTTTATATATTTTGTATAAAATTAAACTTTAGTTTAATCGAAAAATGCAACGATTGGATCATCTTTATGCAGACATTCGACATCATTCAAATGAACAAGAATAGTTTTGAAGGTTCCAGCTTCACGTATTTCACAAAAATTGCTTGCATAAACATGGATAATGTTATATTCTTTTCCCCGATATAAAACTTTATCTCCAATACTAACTCGCATCTTAACATAACCTCCGGTTGTTTAATTCTATGTAATAAATTGTGAATTTTAAAATGAAACAAATATCATGGCAACTTAAAGCGCTTTCTATTATTAACATAGCTCATTTTTTAAACAAATTACAACGAGATTTTATTGCGGTTTACCGCAATGGGATTTCGGAGGGAAGGAGTAGAAAAATGTAGAAGAATTCATTTAAATGGAATACTCTATTTGGTAAGTACCAATTAAGTTGTATATCAGACCAAGATTGTTTGCAATGGGGGCTAAAAAAATGGTTGATTAATAAAAAGAATAAAGAATTAAAAGTCTGTTTAACGATTAAATTGTTACAGGCTTTTAATTTTGGCAACAAATGCGATTGCGGTTTCTCCGCAATCATTTTTCGGTGCATCTATGGGCTTTATAGCCGATTCATCCCGCATTTTACCAAAAAAATTGCAACATCAACCGAAATAAAAACTGTCGACATATTGTGTTGGTTAAAATAATATGCGGGAGAAGCGTGAAAATTGATGAAAAATATTAAAGTTGTCGCTGTAGAAGATAGTCGATATTGGCAGAATAAACTTCATGTTGGAAATATTCTGAAGAAAACAAATGAGCAATCTAGTATCCGAAATGCTATTGCGGAAAGCCGCAATCGAATTTCGGTGAAATTTGTCACATTATCCAGTATAATCTCAGTTAAGGAACCAAATTATAAATGTAAGTGGCAAAAAGGTGGACATTGATGATAGAGTTAAAAGAAACAATGCTGCAAATAGTGGAAAAATCTTTTTTTGATGAACAAATGAAAGAGTTGGTTACAAGCTTCATTGATTTCAAAGAGAAAGAAGGATTTCGGTTTGCTGAGTTAGTTTTATTTCATTATGAATTATTTGGTGGAAAAAGCGGTGAAATCGTACGAATTGCTGCTGGAATGGAATTATTAATACTAGCCATTGATATTTTTGATGATTTGGTTGACGAAGATAATCCCAACCCGCCATGGATGAAACAAGCATCATCAACTGCTACCCATATTGCAATGGCTCTCTTGATTGCAAGCCAAAAAGCGATTGATGAAAGTCGTTTTGATAATGCTGTTAAACAGCAAGCAAAGAAAATGTTTAATGACCATACGTTGCGTTGTATATATGGACAAGAGCATGATGCTAGAAATGAAATTCATAATGAGAGTGATTACGTAACAATTACGAAAGAAAAATCAGGTTCACTTATTTCATGTGCTTGTCTAGTAGGAGCTATTTTTGCAAAATTCCAACAGCTTCAAAATGTTAAAGACTATGCTGAACACTTTGGTATCGCTGTTCAAATTGCCAATGATATTAGCGATATTCAACAGGAAAATAGCAAAAATGATTTTTTACATAAAAAGAAGACGTTGCCTGTTTTGTATCTTTTACATCATAATGCTGCAGAGTTTCTTGAGCTAAAGAGCTATTATGAAGGGAACATACCGCTAGAACATATGAAAGCAAAGCAAAAAGAAATCGTTTCTATGATACAAAAATCGGGAGCGATTGAATATGCCCAAGTTATTATGCAGCTTGAAATAAGCAAGTCGAAGAAGGTTATCAATAGCATGGATATTTCAGAGGATGGCAAAAAGAGCATTCAATCCATGCTATTTAGATAAATAAATTTATAAGTCTACTAAACTATTGGGAGGAATAATGATGATTTCAGAAATTGTTCAGCATTTAGTAAAAAATCAAGATGTGTTAGAGCAGGTTCAAAATGGCTTCGCAAGTTTAGTTGGCGTAAGTCAGGAAGAAGTTCAAATTATATTGAATGTATTGAATGGCACTGTTAAAACTTTATCAAGTTATTGGTTCTAAATTTTATTAGCTAGATTCTATTCGTTGAATGAAGAATCTAGCTTTTTCATTTATACTAAAAGAAATATAAATATTATGATAGTTTTAGGTGATTCCATGTCAAAAAGTACATTTAGTTTATTAATTTTTACAGTATTCTTCTTATGCATCTATTTTACTGCTATTACTGTGAAATATCCCCATATTGGAATTAAAGTTGAAGAAACTAAAAATAAACAATATGAAATTATAAATGTTTTTCCACAGGGAGCAGCAGAGCATGTAGGAATAAAGGAAGGGGATATCATTCTCAATATCGATGGAGATACTCCTGAAAAACATGAATCTGTTAAGAAGTACAATCTTGTTGAGCAAGTACATGACATTGTAATTGAAAGAAATGGGGATATTTTGAAATATGATTTACAATCACGATTTTATAGGGACCAATTTCTCTTACATATTGTCTTTCCATTTTTTATTCTAATTCTTTCTATATTGTTTAGTGCGTTCTTATTTAAATACAAGAGAAACGAAAAGGTTGCTATTATATTGGTGGTGCTATTTCAATTATATGGGATAGGCTTTTTTGCTGGTGCGGCATCAGCCCGAACAGAGCCACTTGCTCAGTTTTTTGCCATAAGTACTCTATTATTAATGCCCTTGTTGCTCTTTCATTTTTTCTTTTTATATTTTCAAAAATATAATTTAAAGTTTGCTAGTTTTCATTTGATAAAAAAACTTTATATAGCTAATTTTTTTATGCTAATTATTTCGCTTTTATTTCTATTTTTACCTTTAAACAATATTTTATATTCAGTAATAAGGACGTTAACTTTATTCATGTTTTTTATAAACGTTTGTAGTTGTCTTTATTTTTTCGGAAGAAGCTTTTTGAAATATCGGAAATCCATTTATAGTTCACTTTTTAAAATCATTATTGTTGGTATTTTTATTTCATTTTTACCGTTTACTTTGCTTTATGCCATCCCAACGATTATTTTTAAACAGGAATTTATTTCTGGAGAGGTTTCTTTTTTATTTACTTGTTTTTTGCCGCTTACATTTGTTTATTTAGTGTCTACAAATCGCTTTTTTGATATTAATTTCTATATAAAGCGGATTTTTTATTATGCTTTATTAGCACTTGCCCCTTCACTACTATTGGTTATAATGGGAGCTGTTGCTATTCATGAAGTATCCGTACAAAAATGGCTGCAACTATTTGTTGTTGTCTATTTGTTTTTCATTATTGTTTTTTACATAAAAGAAGAATTGGATTATCGTTTTCGCAGCAACCTATTTGCTGAAAAATATAATCTACAATCTAGTATTTACCAGTTTGTTGCATTTTTATCGCGTGAAAAAAGCAGGAAAGTGGTCGAACAGTATTTTGTTAATGAAATTAAAGCGGTTTTAGGATTAAAAAATATCGCTTTACTGGAATATGATAAGGAGACTGATAATCTCGGTTTGGTAAACGGAAATAAATGGGGGTATGATTTTGAGTTACTACATGAGCAGCTTATCCAATACAATGGAAAATACTTTTTTGGAGAGCTACAATCTTTAAACACGGACTCATATTTAATTGTTGCCGAAAATACTAAGAAAATTTTAGTGCTAGTTTTTGGAGAAAAAAGAAATTTTACAGCTTTTAACCATGAAGAAAAAGAATGGCTCAAAACGATTTCTTATTTCATGAATGTTAGCTATCAAAATCTGCAAATGATTGATGATTTAATCGGCGAGCTTGAAACGATGAAAATAGAGGGAAATGCCCCTTCATGGATGCTAAAGATGCTTTTTCATATTGAGGAAAGGGAGAGAAAGCGATTATCGATTGATTTGCATGATTCCGCTCTTCAAGCCCAGTTAGTATTGTATCGAGAATTATCGGAAATTCTTGAAAAATACAATTTTGAGGCAAGTATCAAACAAGAGCTTGCTTGGGTTAATGAAGGTTTATTAGATGTCATCCATGAAATCCGCGAAACATGCAATGAATTAATGCCGCCTTTTTTGAAGGAAACAGGCATTGTTGGCGCACTTGAAAATCTTTTTAAAAAGCTGCAATTGCGGACAAATGTAGTGATTGATTTTAATGCTGCTAGTAATTTTACTATTTCTTTAGAAGATGAAATGACGTTAACACTTTACCGGATTGCGCAAGAATTAATGAATAACGCCGAGAAGCATTCCAATGCATCAAAAGTTAGTTTTTACCTAACATCTGAATTTAATCATATTATTTTAAAATATAAAGATAATGGAGAAGGTTTGGCAGAGGATAAGGTGACAACTTTTAATGGTCGTTTGGGAATTTACGGAATAAAAGAACGGGTAAGAAGCGTCGATGGAAAGATTGAATTTAGGAATTCAAGCGATGACAAGGGCTTAGAAATCATAATTGAAATACCGTTGGAAAAGGAGAACAAGGTGCTTGTCGGTCAATGAGGGGGAATGAAGATGATTACTATCTTACTAGTAGATGATCATCCATCTGTTCGAGAAGGTACGAAAGCAATGATTGAAGCGGACAATCAATATGAAGTGATGCTGGCTGCTTCTGGAGAAGAAGCAATGGAGTTGATAGAAAGTTCCAGCTTTGATTTATATATTTTTGATTTATTTATAGATACGATCAATGGGATTGATTTGACAAAACGAGTCATTGCCAAAGATGCGGAAGCAATCGTTTTGATTTTAACAGGATTTGATATAGAGTCGTATTTCAATCTGTTAATGGAGGCGGGCGCTAGTGGCTTTATTAGTAAAACAGCATCGAAAGACCAATTGTCTACAACGATAAAATGTGCTTTGCGAAGGGAGGCAATCTTACCCGTGTCGTTCCTGCGACAACTGCAAAGAAAAGAGATAAAAGGAGCAGTAAATAATGGTGATACGGAATCAGGCATTGTCTTAAATGAAAAAGAGCAGCAAGTATTGTTAGAGGCTTCGATTGGAAAGTCGAACAAAGAAATCGCTCAAAAGCTATCCATGAGCCAGCGCATGGTGGAATACCATTTGACGAAAATTTTCACTGCTTTAAAGGTCAGCTCTCGCGGGGAAGCGGTGTCTAAGGCTAGGGAATTGAGGTTGTTGCCAAGTGAAGTATTATAAAATCGCGGTCAAAAATAAAAGCCTGATTTAACGGATTTTACCGTTACAGGCTTTTTTACTTACTTTAAAAGGTGGAGTAGATTATTAATGTATTGAATATCGCATAATGTCGTCATAACTTAATCCAGTTAACTCCATAATTTCCTCAGTATCCATACCTTTTTGCAACATTTTTTTTGCAATCTCAATTGCTTTTTTAAATTCTCCGTCTTTTTGTCCTTTTTCAATTCCTTTTTCAATTCCTTTTTCAATTCCTTTTTCAATGGCCTGTGCTTCAAATTTCTTTAAGTTTTCTTCTAGGTTGGATAACATGATTTCTGCCTCCTCTCGTTTTGTTTTATCAATAATATCTTCAAATGTTGCATGTTGCTCTTTTGGGAGTCTCCTTTTAAAAATTCGTTTCATCCATGCTTTAAATAAATTATACTCTTCGTCGGTTAAATTTGAAAGTATGTGGGCTAGGCTGTTTAAACGGTCAATCAGTTCGTGTTGTTCATCTATATCTTGATCAAGGTAAAAGATAGCTGAAATTAAGTTGGAAATTTCTAAGAGTTCCTTATGTTTATAGCGATTGACATCAAGAAGGATATAATTGAAGTTTAAGAAAAAAATAAAATTATAGCAGGATTTCGACAAGATTTATCTAATATTGACATAGTGTGAAACTAACAACAACAACAGTTGGAATAATGAATCTACGGTTTTGGATACAACATAGTAGTCTTGCAAAATTTATTGTTTGAGGTGTTTTGTCTTGAAAAATAGCATTAAATTAATCATGTTTCATATTTTAATAGTTTTTATTCTAGGAATGTACGCTTACTTGGCAATGAAAAATGAAGGAAATATTCAAGCTGTTACTTTTACTATTTGTGTTGGCAGTTTAGTGCTTTCATTTTTATCGGCATTTTTCATCAAAGTGGAGAACTCTTTCCGAAAAAATTTATTCATAACATTGCCAATTGCTATTATTTGTTTTCTAGCATTTCCTGTCTACGCTTTTTCCGATTTAGTATTGGATTCCATTTATATGTATTTTTTATTTCAATTGCCATACAGTTTGTTGCCGTTCGTAGACGGCTTCGATGCCATAACCGTTTTGTTATTCACATTATTATTTTTTGTAACGACAACTTTAGGTGTACAGTTTAAATATTTGTTCTTAAAGAACCGAATGGGAAAGGAACGATCATGAATCAATATAAATATTTAGTCATATTACTAGTCGCAGTACTTTTATTAGCCAGTTGTTCAGCAAATCGAACGATGGAAATGGAAACCTATTTGCCGCAAAAAATTTCAGTTCCGAAAGGTGTAAATTTTGAAGAGGAAATTGAAGTTGCCGTATTATCCACATCAGAGGATATCCATACAAAAAGTATTGTTCAGCATCTTCAGCAATCATTAGTTGCCAATATACATGTAACACCTGTTGCTCTGAAAGATTTTTCACACTTAAAAAAGGATTATGATTTTATTTATCTTGATGGCCAGCTTGGAGAAAAAGAAATTGAAGAGGTGAAAGATGAGCTTATATCATATGTAAATGACGGCGGTAGTTTATTTTTATCCCATGAATATGGTAAACAATTCCCATCGGAGTTTACTGGAATTACACGATTTGAGCCAATCACAGATAAGGAATTATCTTTTACATACCCAGAAGTTCGCCGCAATCTTAGCGGCTTGCAAGAAGTTTGGCGCACTTTTACAGATATATATGGGAAATATCAAGGATTAAAGGCAACGCATCATATTGATTTTAAAGAAGGAGCGGTTATTGGTACAGCTACACCGCTAGTTAATAAAGGAGAGTTATCGCTTTTAACAGCCCAATCTTACGGAAAAGGCACGGTTATTTGGGCAAACAAATTTCTTCCGAATGAACAGTTTATTACAAGATTTGATTTGCAAGCTGAAAATAATCAGAAATACTTCCATTTTGGCTATGCAAGTGCCAATTATTTATTCAGAAATGAATTAATGAAATATATTGCCAAAGAGAAATACGGGTATTCAATTCAAAAGGCATATGGAACATATGGGCGGCCTAGTTTAGCGTGGCAAGCCCATTATGAGGCACTCTATTCATTTGTTTTGCGGGATATGATTAAGTGGACGGAGCTCCTTGAAAAGCATAATCAAATTCCAACGTATTCCATCGTGCGCGGTAGCTATAATGGTGGTCAATGGCAGGAAACACTAAGGTTTCATGAAAATATCGGAACAAACAGCGAACCTAATTTTGTTAATGTAGAAGAAAATTCGTTTTTCTCGGCTGGAAAGGTACTTACTACAAAAGAAGATATCATTCGTTTTGAACGGTATCCAGGCTATCATACGTTTTTATCGCCGTTAGAGCTTCCGTATCGGGCTTATGCTACAGTAGCAGATTTGAATGCTGATGGAAAACTTGATTTACTTGTTGGTTCCTACAATGGGAATGTGTATTTTATGCAAAATGCAGGGGAAGCAGGTGAACTGCTGTTTGAATCACCGGTTGAGCTTAAAGATGTTCACGTAGATCAAGCTGCTGCGCCAACGGTTGTCGATTGGAACGATAATCAAAAGGATGATCTAATTGTTGGCAATGAAGCAGGAGAGTTATTATTATTTTTGAACGATGGGAAAGGTGGATTTACAAAAGAAGGAAATATAACTGCGAATGGAAACCCAATTAAGCTAGTTGGTAATGCGGCACCTACCGCGGTTGATTGGGACGGGGATGGAATCATTGATTTGCTTGTTGGCGACAAAACAGGTCAAGTTTATTTTTATAAAGGAAAAGAGACTGGTAGCATTGATGTAAGTGAAGGAATTGCGCTTCAAAGTTCTGATGGGGTATTACAAGTCGATTCGTTTGCTGCACCAGCGGTTGTCGATTGGAATGAAGATGGCAACCTTGATTTATTAGTTGGCGATATATCTGGAGAGATTACTGTTTTCTTACAGCAGGACGATGGTTTGCTTGTAAATCAAGGGAAGCTCACAGGGGAAACGAAAAATTTCTTTGGTACAAATGCAATCAATGTTGGGCATTTTACAGTTCCTGTCGTTGTTGATTGGAATATGGATGGAAAGAAGGATTTACTAACAGGACATCTTGAATACGGTAACCCATATGCGATTGATGATCAGTTATTTCCTTATAAGCGAGAGTTCAAGGAAAATATTGCGCATTCTCAGTCAAAAAAGATTCCGCTAATCCCGCATATGTATTTTAATGAAAATTTAACAGACGAAAACGAAAATCACGAAATGGAGATCCATCGAAATTCTTTTAACAACCTTGGTATCCCTTGGAAAGAGGACATGGGTGTCAATCATCATACATGGACGATTAATAAGGATGCATTGCAGACGTTTAAAAACCAACAAGAATATGGAATTTGGTGGAATTTTGGCTTTAGACCACCGAATGTGAGCACAGCACCAAGGGATGGCAAGGAATTTTTAATGATTGTTCCGTTTATGCTGCCAAGTGAAAAGGAAGACGAGCGGTTTTCGAAATTCATTTTATTCTCGCCAGCACCGCATAATTTAAACTATGCACAGGCTTGGGATGGACTAGCAAAGTTCGATATTCCGCTAACATATTTTGAACATATTGAGCATAGTATGAAGCCTGGGACAAAGGTGTATAAAAAATTAATCGACGAAATTAATTTTATGAATGAGTTTCGAGAAAAATATAAGTACACGTTCCAAACAGAGGAGCAAATGGCAAGGAGCTTCCTCAACACGTTTTATGGTGATGTTCACTTTGCCGCAACAAATGAAGGGGTAGTTGTTGTACCTGATTATTCAAATGTCCCAGAAGAAGTAAAAGAATATGAAAAAACATTAGGAATTAAGCTTGAATTAGGGGAAGCGTATGAAGGGAAAGAGATTACAACATCTAGTATGTTTTTCTACGAAGGAAATGATGGTTATTACATCGGTGTAGATGAGCCAATAAAGATTGATTTTGTTGAAAAATCAACGATGCTAGAGCAAGTCCATTTCGTTCGTTCAAATAGCCCAGTAGAAATCATTTCTATCGAAAAAAATGTGTTGCGGTTAAAATTAGCAACAAAAGGAATGCAGGAGCTTGAAATCTATTCCCCTGTCAAACTAAAGGTGCGCGGTAAAAACATCAAGGTGAATAAGAATAGGAATAGCTATTCGATTATTCATTATGGGGATGAAGTGGAAATTACGTTGACAAAATGAACTAGCAACAAATCATAGTGAAAAAATGGTATAATCATGAGAAATAAAGCTTTGGAATGGAAGTGATCATATGCCATTACCGAAAGAAAATAGAATTTATACTTATGTAGATTACTTATCATGGCCGGAAGATGAGAGAGTAGAAATTATCAGTGGAGTTCCATTTTTACAAGCAGCACCTTCAAGGATACACCAAGAAACGCTTTCTGAATTACATCGGCAAATAGCCAATTTTTTAGTAGGGAAGGAATGCAAGGTTTATCCTGCGCCTTTTCATGTTGTTTTAAATCTAGATGAAAAAAGTGAAAGTGAACTGGATAGAAAGAATGTATTCGAACCTGATATTTCGATTGTATGCGATAAATCGAAATTAGATGATCGTGGCTGTAAAGGTAGCCCGGATATGGTTATTGAAATTATCTCACCTTCAACTGCAAGAAAAGATAAGGTTGAGAAGTTTAACAAATATGAACAGGCTGGGGTAAAGGAATACTGGGTAGTTGAACCAGATGAAAAAATTGTTGGTGTTTTTACTCTTCAAAGTAATGGAAGGTATGGCAGACCTGGTATGTATACAGAAGAGGATGAAGTTAAAGTATCAATTTTTGATGATTTGGTGATTGATCTAAGTAAAGTCTTTTCATTTGAATAAATAGAATACTTTAAAGCCTGTTTAACGGATTAAACCGCAACAACAGGCTTTACACCGTTTAGCTTCTTAATATATCGTATTTTTGTGTTGCCAACAGGGACGGAGCTTGAATTCGTTGCTTTGCTGAAAAAAGTGGCGATGATTGCAACTTTGAGTAATGTACTGTAAATACTACCAAAATAACACCGCAAACTTTTTTCGTTGTATTTTTAGTGAAATATAGACTAGCATTATAAGCAAGAGATTTCTTGCAAGAAAAATTATATACCGAGAATAGAGAGTGAAAAATGACGATTTCATATTTTAAATTTATTAACAGTGCTGATTTTTTATAGTTAAAGGGAGCTTTTGGAAAAAGTAGTTTTTCATAATATTTAAGTAAAAGTAGGGGAGATGTAAAGATGGGTAGAATTCCAAGAATGTTTATTAGTTTACTTTTGTTTAGCGCATTATTAAGTTTAGCTCAAATTGCCAGCGCAAATGATTTAAATGGAAAATTGAAACAAGTCATCATTTTCTAACAGGTATGGGTTATGATGGGAATGGTCAAGCTGCCTATAAGGATCCAGATGGTGGACAATATAATTCTGGTACCCATTATTTTGATTGGTCTATTAATGAGTCTGAATTTGCTATGGGTACTACTAAATATGTACCTTAACGTAAAGGCTCTTCCTTTTAAGCAAAGGAGGAGCTTCATTTCTTATTTTTTATAAATACTAATGAAGGGCGATAAATATGCATCCTACTGAAATAATTGAGCTACTGACTATAAGTGCTATGATTACAATAACTGTAATTATTACAATTTTTTTAAAAGGTAGTTGGCGAAAAATTGGTTGGTCTTTAGTTTTTTCTATATTGGTGGCATATTGTATTTTTTTTGTTGCACGCCCTTATTGGATTGATACACAAATCGACAAGAAAGTTAATTTATTAAGTTCATATTTGGAACAACGTTATCCTAATGAAAAATGGTTGATTTCAACAGTACCACATCGTGAGGATGGCTCAAAACATCTTAATCCATATTATATTGGGGTTATTTTTGAAAATGAGCCAGAAGTTACTTATAAGTATTGGGTAGAGAATAAGAATAATATCTATCAGATTTCTTATTCAACAAATAACAATGTAACCGAATTTAAGCATTTAGAAAAGAAAATAAACTAAAAATTTTTAGAATGACTTAGTTAGTTTAATAAAACTATAAAAAGCCTGTCTTACGGACTAAACCGCAACAACAGGCTTTTTCTTTATTTCTTTCTCAACTTTAAAACCAACTCCTCATCCGGTGTCACATACAAGGTCGTTTGATTTTCATAAATAACAAACCCAGGCTTGGCGCCATTTGGCTTTTTGATATGGCGTATTTTAGTAAAGTCAACAGGTACGGAGCTAGACTCCTTTGCTTTGCTGAAAAAAGCAGCGATGGTGGCGGCTTCAAGCAGAGTTTCTTCCGATGGTGCTTCATTTCGAATGACGACATGGGAGCCAGGTATGTCTTTCGTATGAAGCCAAATCTCATCTCTTCTAGCGAGCTTATTCGTCAAATATTCATTTTGCTTATTATTTTTGCCGACAATGATTTCATCGCCATCCGATGAAGTATAGTAGTCTAAAGTTGGTTTTTGATTTTTTTGCTTCGCTTTTTTGGCATTTTTGCGCATCTTTAAATAGCCTTCTTCAGCCAGTTCCTCGCGCATTTCTTCAATATCTTTCGGTGAGGCTGATTCAATCTGCTGCAGTAAACCATCAAAGTATTCAATTTCAATTTCAGTTAAGCTGATTTGCTCCTTGACAACGTCAACAGAATTTTTTAGCTTTTGATATTTTAAAAACAAGCTTTGTGCATTTTCCGATGGTGTTTTTAATGGGTCAAGCGAGATTGTTACGGTTGCGCCATTATCATCATAATAGTTGATAACGTCAATTTCCTTCATCCCTTTTTTGGCAGCATACATATTCGCTGTTAACAATTCACCGAACAACTGATAGCGGTCAGCTTTTTTGGCATCTGCGAGGGACAGTTCAAGCTTTTTGATTTTCTTTTTGTTTTTGTTTAATTCATTTTTAATAAAGCGTTCTAAATCATTGGCTTGCTGCTTGACGCGGTCCCGTTCTGCTTTTCCGTAATAATAGCGATCCAATAGCTCGCTCACGGATTCAAAATATTTAACCTCGCCTTTTAAATGTGTTAAATCACAAATATAGAAATATTCTTTGCTGGAAGCCGTAATCATTTGCGGCTGATAACTTTTCTTTTTAATCGGCTCTATCACAGAAAAAAATGCTTTAGGAAGCGTCATGCGATTAGCCAGTCCGGCGCGATGAATCACTTCAGTAGCAAACAATGGTGAAATCCCGGAGAAATGCTCCACTAATTGGTTTCCAAGCTTCCCTTGGTTAAAGTTTAGTTTTGATAGTAGCATCTCTTCTGTAGCCGTTAACGGGTTTACTTTGTTCTGCTCGGGCGGTGCCATATACTCATACCCTGGCAAAACTGTCCGATGGCGATTAATAGCGGGGGAGACATGTTTAATACTGTCTATAATAATATTTTTTTCTTCGTCAATTAAAAGGATGTTGCTATGACGTCCCATAATTTCCACAATTAAAATTTTAATCGACTCATCACCGATTTCATTTTTTGTTCGCACATAAAATTTAATGATTCGTTCAAGCCCATCTTGTTCGATTTTTTCAATAAAGCTGCCCTCTAAATGCTTCCTTAAAAGCATGCAAAACATCGGCGGCTCCTTAGGATTATCATAGCTTTCCGTTGTAATATGTAATCTCGCATAGCTTGGATTAGCTGAAAGAAGTAGTTGCTGATTTTTTCCTTTCGCCCGAATTGTAAAAATCAAATCATATTTATAAGGTTGATAAATTCTTGAAATCCGCCCGTGTTCTAGCTTGTCTATTAATTCTTCTGTCACGGCTTTCGTTACAATCCCATCAAATGTCATTTGTTCCACCTCTCAATGTACACATAGTATAGCATTTTTTTATTTCTATTTTCATCCGTAGCCTTTATAATTTAACTTTAGTCTAAATTTTATATAATTTACTTGTTGTGCTAGCGTAAATTATATAGAATAAGATAGTGGATGTGATAAATATGATCGTAAGTATGACAGGATTTGGTCGGAGCAAAAAGGAACTTCATAATTTCAAGGTGATTGTTGAAATGAAGTCGGTTAATCACCGTTTTAGCGAAATTACAGTACGGATGCCGAGACAATTTTTATTATTTGAGGAAAAAATAAAAAAAATAGTCAATCAATACATACAACGAGGCCGTGTCGATGTTTTCGTAACTATCGAAGGAGAGGGCTATATTAATCGTTCCTTACAAGTAGATTGGATCTTGCTCTCGCAATATGAAAAAGCGCTTCAAAAAGCAAAAGAAATGTATAATCTTGATGGTTCTTTAACAATTGAACAACTCATTCAGCTTCCAGAGGTTTTTACCGTTACTGAAAATGAAGATGGTGCACACGAGTTAGAACAAGTTATTCTAGAAGTGACAAATGTGGCTGCGATAGAGCTGCAAGAAATGAGGAAAGCAGAAGGTGCTGCTTTAAAAGTTGATATAGAAAAACAGCTAAAAGTAATCCAAGAAGTTGTTGATTTTTTAAAGCCATTTTCAGCTCGTGTAGTAGAGAAGTATCGTGAACGGCTTCAAAAGAAAATGAGCGACTTTCTTTCAGAGAGCTTTGAGGTAGATGAAGCTAGGCTTTTAACGGAAGTGGCCTTGTTTGCTGATAAGGCAGATATTAATGAAGAATTGACAAGACTAGCGAGCCATGTGCAGCAATTTTTGAAGATTATCGAGACTCAAGGGAGCATTGGCAGAAAGCTTGATTTTCTTGTTCAGGAAATGAATCGGGAAATGAATACGATTGGCTCGAAGGCAAATGATGTAGACATTAGCCAAAAGGTTGTCGAAATGAAAAGCGAGCTTGAAAAGATAAAAGAACAAGTTCAAAATATTGAATAAGACATATGGATTACTTATATTTTTTCGCATGCTCGATTAAAATATGGTAATGTACATAGGGGGACCATTATGGGGATAAAGTTAATAAATATTGGATTTGGTAACATCGTATCTGCCAATCGAATCATTTCTATTGTAAGTCCTGAGTCTGCACCGATTAAAAGAATTATCCAAGAAGCTCGCGATAAAGGAATACTAATAGATGCAACATACGGAAGACGAACGAGAGCAGTGATTATTACTGATAGTGATCATGTCATTCTTTCAGCCATTCAGCCGGAAACAGTGGCACAACGTTTAAATAATAAAGAAGATTTAAGTGATGAAGGGTAGGATTATAAATGATTGAAGAAAAAGGGATTTTATTTGTCCTTTCTGGACCATCTGGTGTTGGAAAAGGAACGGTCCGTAAAGCATTATTTGAGAAAAATATCAATCTTCAATATTCCATTTCTGCCACTACACGTAGTCCACGCCAAGGTGAAAAAGATGGTGTTGATTATTTTTTCAAAACAAGAGAAGAATTTAAGAGTATGATTGTACAAAATAAATTGTTAGAATGGGCCGAATTTGTTGGGAATTATTATGGTACACCAATTGATTATGTGCAGGATACAATCAATAATGGGAAAGATGTTTTTCTTGAAATTGAAGTGCAAGGGGCTATGCAAGTACGCAAAGCTTTTCCAGAAGCTGTGCTGATTTTTTTGATTCCACCAAGCTTAGAAGAATTAAAAAATAGAATTATTGGGCGCGGAACGGAAACAGAAGATATTGTAAAAGGGCGCTTAAATACCGCCAAGGTCGAAATTGAAATGATGAGTGCTTATGACTATGTTGTCGTCAATGACAAGGTTGAAAAAGCATGTGAACGCATTGAGGCGATTGTTCAAGCCGAGCATTATCGCCGCGACCGCGTAGAAGTATCTTACAAAAAATTATTGGAGGTTGAATAAACCGATGTTATATCCATCGATTGATTCTTTAAAAAGAAAGATTGATTCAAAATATACACTTGTAGCGGTAGCCTCAAAGCGCGCCCGTGAAATGCAGGAGAATAATGACTGCATGTTGGATACAACCGTATCAAAAAAAGCTGTAGGCAAAGCGCTTGAAGAAATAGCTGATGGTTTATTACACTTGCAGTATGATGAAGAAAAAGACAACCTATATTTGTAGGTTGTTATTTTTTTAAGGGGGTTTACGATGAAGGGGAAAAAGATTTTATTATGCGTTTCAGGAGGTATTGCTGTATACAAGGCGGCTGCTTTAACAAGCAAGCTCGTGCAGGCTGGGGCAATTGTTAAAGTGATGATGACACCATCAGCAAGGAAGTTTGTCCAGCCGCTTACGTTTCAGGCGCTATCTCGAAATGATGTTTATGTTGATACGTTTGATGAAAAAGACTCAGACAAAATTGCTCATATTGATTTAGCCGATTGGGCTGACCTTGTAGTAGTTGCTCCAGCGACCGCTAATATCATTGGAAAATTGGCAAACGGCATTGCTGATTGTATGATATCTACAACATTGCTGGCAACAACAGCACGGGTTTGGATTGCGCCGGCAATGAACGTCCATATGTACGATCATCCAGCGGTTAAACGAAATATACATATTTTACATAGCTTTGGTTACGAGTTTATTGAGCCTTCCGAAGGGTATTTAGTATGTGGCTATGTAGGAAAAGGACGCCTAGAAGAGCCAGAAAAGATGGTTGAATTAGTGCAGAACTTCTTTAACGAAGATTCTTTCGGCTTAAAGGGGAAGAAAATACTTGTTACAGCTGGCCCAACGAGAGAAATCATTGACCCGGTGCGCTATATCACAAATCGTTCGACAGGAAAAATGGGCTATGCAGTTGCAGAAGTAGCGGCAAATCTCGGGGCAGATGTAACGTTAATATCAGGACGAACGTCACTAGCGCAACCGAAAAATGTTACGTTTATACAAATTGAAACAGCCCAAGAAATGTATGAAGAGGTTATGAAGTATTACCCGGAAACCGAGCTTGTTATCAAAACGGCAGCTGTTGCTGATTACCGCCCGAGCAACGTTTATGAGCACAAAATGAAAAAACAAGAAGGCGACCTTTCTATTCAATTGGAACGCACGATTGATATTTTAAAAACTTTAGGTGAGCAAAAAGAAAAGCAAATATTAGTTGGCTTTGCCGCAGAAACGGAAAATGTCGAGGCCTATGCTGAAAAAAAATTAAAAACGAAAAATCTCGATATGATTGTTGCTAATAATGTTAAAGAAAAAGGGGCCGGATTTGGTGTGGATACGAATATTATTACGATTTACACGAAGACGGGTGAAAAACTAGAGTTTCCCCTCCTTTCAAAACGGGAAGCAGCTTTGGAGATTTTAAAGAAAGCTGCAACATTTTTAAAATAAAGGACGTTTTTTATGAAAATTGCCAAGGTTATCGTTGATGTACCTGCCGACAGAATAGATCGCTCTTTTGATTATCTTATACCTGAAGAATGGACAGCCTATGATTTTGTCCAGCGAGGAATGAGGGTAGTCGTCCCTTTTGGACCGCGGAAAATTCAAGGATTTGTCGTCGGCTTCGCTGATCACAGCGAATTTGAGCAACTGAAACAAATCGATTCAGTTCTTGATCTAACTCCCGTATTAACACCTGAATTATTAGAATTAGGTGAATGGCTTCGTGATACAACACTTTGCTTTTTAATCACGGCCTACCAAGCGATGCTTCCAGCGGCGATGAAAGTCAAATATGAAAAGGAAGTCCGCGTGCAAAATGATAGTTTCATGATTGAAACCGAGCTTAAACCGTTTATTAATAAAGGAACAATTCAATGGAAAGAGATTGAAAACAATAATAAGATTTTTCCGCTTATTCAAAAGGAAATAAAAAATGGCAATATGGAAGTTGTTTATCGAATTAAAGATCGGGCCAACAAAAAGAAAGTAAAAATGATTAGCCCAAAACAAACGAAGGAAGAGTTACAAGAAACTTTCGAATCCTTCGGCAATCAAGCGATGAAACAAAAAGAAGTTTTGCAGCATTTTATTACTGAGCCTAAAGAAATAGAACTACAACAGCTACTTGCAATTTTAAAGACAACAGTTTCTCCAGTAAACACGTTAGTAAAAAAAGGGATTTTACAAGAAGACTATCAAGAAGTGTATCGCGATCCGTATGAACATCGAGATTTTAAAAAGACGATGCCGCTACCCTTGACAGCGGAGCAAACAAAAGCGATTACACCGATTTTACATAGCATAAACAATCAAGACCATGCTGTTTACTTAATGTATGGGATTACGGGCAGCGGCAAAACCGAAATTTATTTGCAATCCATCGCTGAAGTTTTAAAACAAGGGAAAGAAGCAATCATGCTTGTTCCGGAAATTTCATTAACACCAATGATGGTTGAACGGTTTAAAGGCAGATTCGGCAATGAAGTAGCCGTCATGCACAGCGGTTTGTCAGCAGGCGAAAAGTATGATGAATGGCGAAAAATCCAAAAGAAAGAAGTTCGCGTCGTTGTTGGCGCGCGCTCGGCCGTTTTTGCGCCCTTTGAAAATCTCGGTATTATCATTATTGATGAGGAACATGAAACAAGCTACAAACAAGAGGAAAATCCACGCTATCATGCTAGAGATGTCGCAATTAAACGTGGAATGATTCACAACTGTCCTGTAATCCTAGGGAGTGCAACCCCTTCATTAGAATCTTTTGCTCGTGCTCATAAAAATGTCTACCAATTGCTAACGTTAAAAGAGAGGATTAATACAAGTGCCTTGCCAACCGTGGAAATTGTTGATATGAGGGAAGAACTTCGTGCTGGTAACCGCTCAATGTTTTCGCGCGCCCTATTAGAGAAGGTAAAGGACCGGCTTGAAAAAGGTGAACAATCGGTGTTGTTTTTAAATAGAAGGGGATTTTCAACTTTTGTTATGTGCCGTGATTGCGGTTATGTGCTCAACTGCCCTCATTGTGACATTTCACTAACATATCATAAGCGTGATAATAAGTTGAAATGTCATTATTGTTCATTTGAAATGCCACTTCCAAAAATTTGCCCAGAGTGTAATAGCGAACATATTCGTTTTTTTGGAACAGGAACGCAAAAAGTCGAGGAGGAGTTGGCAAAAATTTTGCCCGAAGCAAGGGTGATTCGCATGGACGTCGATACAACAAGCAAAAAAGGGGCCCATGAAAAATTATTGCATGCCTTTGAACAAAAACAAGCCGATATTTTACTTGGAACACAAATGATTGCCAAAGGGCTAGATTTTCCAGATGTCACCTTTGTTGGTGTGTTGGCAGCGGATTCGATGCTCCATATTCCCGACTTTCGTGCCAGTGAAAAAACATTTCAATTAATCACGCAAGTAAGTGGGCGCGCAGGCCGGCATCATTTACCAGGTGAGGTGGTTATACAAACATATAGTCCGGAGCATTTTAGTATCGAGCTTGCGGCTATTCCAGATTATGAAAGCTATTATGGGAGAGAAATGCTAGTGCGGAAAAACTATCATTATCCACCATTCTATTATTTGACATTAATAACGGTATCCCATCCCGAGTTAATGAAAGTCGTGGAAACTACTGAGAAAATTTCTCAGTTCCTCAAAGGGAAGTTGTCGAATCAGACAATCGTCCTTGGTCCAGTGGCTTCACCTATTCCAAGGGTAAAGGATAGATATCGCTACCAATGCATGATAAAATACAAAGATGAACCAAGGCTTGCGAAGACTTTGCAAACGCTTCTCCACTATTATCAACAAGAGATAAGTAGAAGTGAGCTGCAAATCGCAATTGATATGAATCCATATATGATGATGTAATGTATGACAAGAAATTGAAACGCTAATAATGTAGATAGTTAAGGGAAGGTGTAAACCGATGACACGGATCGTATTTATGGGGACGCCGGATTTTTCAGTGCCGATTTTAAAACAATTATTAACGGATGGCTATGATGTTGTTGGGGTTGTAACACAGCCAGATCGGCCTAAAGGACGGAAGAAAGAAGTAACACCGCCACCGGTGAAAGTGGAAGCCTTAAAATATGCAATACCAGTTCTTCAGCCGAACAAGATTAAGAATGAAGATGAGCTACAAGAGGTGTTGGCACTAAAACCGGATTTAATCGTAACAGCTGCCTTTGGACAAATTCTACCGCAAAAATTGTTAGAGGCTCCGGAATATGGTTGTATTAATGTCCATGCTTCATTGCTTCCAGAATTAAGAGGCGGTGCGCCAATTCATTATGCTATTTTACAAGGGAAGAAGAAGACAGGGATTACGATTATGTATATGGCTGAAAGATTAGATGCTGGCGATATTTTGACACAAGCAGAAGTAATAATTGAAGAACATGATAACGTTGGTACGCTGCATAATAAACTAAGTGAAGTTGGGGCAAAGCTATTATCCGAGACAATCCCGCTTTTATTAGATGGGAAACTTACACCGATTAAGCAAAATGATGAAGAAGCGACTTTTGCCGCTAATATAAAACGTGAGCAAGAAAAAATCGATTGGCATAAATCGGGCGAAGATATTTATAATCAAGTCCGCGGCCTCCACCCTTGGCCTGTTGCTTATACATATATGAAAGGACAAGTTGTTAAAATTTGGTGGGGAATGAAAATCCAAGAAAATTCTAATCATAAGCCGGGTACAATTATTCGTCTTGAAGACGATGGGATTGTCGTTGCCACAGGGAATGCGACAGCTATAAAAATTACCGAATTGCAGCCATCTGGTAAAAAAAGAATGACGGCGAAAGCATTTTTACGAGGTGCTAGTGAACTTGCAGTTGGTGAAATGCTAGGAGAAGAAAATGAGTAAAAATGTACGTGAAGTTGCCTTAGATAGCTTGTTACAAATTGAGGAAAAACAAGCCTATAGCAACTTATTATTAAACCAAATGATTGAAAAACATAAGCTTGAAAGTAAAGATGTTGGGCTATTAACGGAAATTGTTTATGGAACAATGCAAAGAAAAATGACTATTGATTATTTCTTGCAGCCTTTTTTGAAAAAACAAAAAAAAATACAATTATGGGTTTTGAGCCTTTTAAGATTATCATTGTACCAAATGATTTATTTAGATCGCATCCCCGAGCGCGCTGCTATACATGAAGCAGTCGAAATTGCCAAAAAAAGAGGACATCGTGGCATAGCTGGAATGGTCAACGGTGTTTTACGTTCGGTCCAGCGGGAGGGTGTTCCAAGTTTGGACGAAATAAACGATTCCTTTCAGCGCTTATCAATCGAAATGAGTTTCCCTTTATGGTTAATTAAAAAGTGGGTAGCCCAATATGGGATGGACACAACAAGAAAAATATGTGAAAGCTCACTCGTCCCACCACAAGTTTCGGCGCGAGTAAACTGCAAAAAAGCAACGGTTGAAGAAGTCATTTCTCTTTTGAAAAAAGAAAATATTTCTGCTGATAGAGGGGCGTTATCTCTAGATGCTATTACTGTTGCAAATGGAAATGTAGCAAAAACAAAAGCCTTTCAAGATGGGTATGTTACGATTCAAGATGAAAGCTCGATGTTAGTTGCGCGCGCATTGGCTCCTACTAGCAATGATGTAATCCTTGATGCCTGTGCAGCACCAGGGGGAAAAACAACCCATATTGCCGAATTGCTTAGCAATAATGGAAAAGTAATTTCTGTTGATTTGCATCGACATAAGGTAAAATTAATTGAAGACCAAGTGAAACGGCTACAGTTATCAAACGTAGAAACGCTCGTTAGTGACAGCTCGAATTTACAAGAGCATTTTAAGCCGGAAACATTTGACCGTATTTTAGTTGATGCTCCTTGTTCTGGATTCGGAGTGATTCGGCGCAAACCGGATATAAAATATAGTAAAAAAGCGGATGATATTGCTCAATTAGCTGAAATACAATTAAGTATTTTAAATAGTGTTGCGAAGTTATTGAAAAACAATGGAACGCTTGTTTATAGTACTTGTACAATTGATAAAGAGGAAAATGAAGAGGTTGTGAAAAAATTTTTAGCGCTGAACGGCCAGTTCACGATTGATGAAACATTGCAAGAGCGCATGCCAGAAGAGCTACAGCCTTATGTCAAAAATGGACAAGTTCAAATTCTTCCGCATTATTTTGCTACAGACGGATTTTTTATTGCTAGCTTTAGGAAGCAGGTGTAATCAACATGGAATTAAATAAGCAAAAGCCTTCAATCTATTCACTGCAATTAAATGAATTAGAAGATTGGCTAAAGAAAGAAGGGGAGCCGAAATTTAGAGCTGCCCAAATTTTTGATTGGCTTTATAAAAAACGGGTTGATAATTTTGCAGAAATGTTGAATTTATCAAAAGGATTGCGCGAAAAGTTGGCGAATGATTTTGTTATAACAACTTTAAAAACAATCGTTCAACATACTTCACAAGATGGTACGCTTAAATTTTTATTTGAACTTCATGACGGATATTCAATTGAGACAGTGCTAATGCGCCATGATTATGGAAATTCAGTGTGCGTGACAACCCAAGTAGGCTGTAGAATCGGCTGTACGTTTTGTGCTTCAACGCTTGGTGGTTTAAAACGTGACCTCGAAGCAGGGGAAATTGTTGCCCAAGTTTTAAAGGTGCAAAAGGCGCTAGATGAAACAGATGAAAGAGTTGGTTCGATTGTTGTAATGGGAATTGGCGAGCCGTTTGATAATTACGAATCATTGTTGTCATTTTTAAAAATAGTAAATAACGAAAAAGGTTTAAACATCGGAGCAAGACATATTACCGTATCGACGAGTGGAATTGTTCCGAGAATATATGACTTTGCCAATGAAGAATTGCAGATTAATTTTGCTATTTCCTTGCATGCACCAAACACAGAGCTTCGCAGCCGCTTAATGCCAATCAATAAAGCTTATGATTTGAAAGACTTAATCGAAGCAGTGAAATATTATACGGAAAAAACAGGCCGCCGGGTCACCTTTGAGTATGGATTATTTGGCGGTATCAATGACAAGACGGAGCACGCTGAAGAACTTGCACAGTTAATTAAAGGCCTTAAATGTCATGTGAATTTGATTCCTGTTAATTATGTGCCCGAAAGGAACTACGTCCGCACTCCTAAAAATCAAATCTTCGCTTTTGAAAAAACGTTAAAAAAACATGGTATTAACGTAACAATTCGCCGGGAACAAGGACATGATATTGAGGCTGCTTGTGGACAGCTGCGGGCGAAGGAGCGAAAAGAAGAGGCGAGGTGAAACTATGAAGTCAGTTTTTTTAACTGATCGGGGAAAGGTTAGGCAGCATAATGAAGATAGCGGTGGTATTTTCTTTCTTGAAAATGAATTGGCGTTAGTTGTTGTGGCAGATGGTATGGGTGGACATCAAGCAGGAGACGTTGCCAGCCAGATGGCAATCGCAGAAATAGAAAAGCTATGGTCTAAAGAAACAGAAGAGCAATTGTCAACACCTGAAAAATCGGCACAGTGGCTCAAAGAAGCTGTAGCCAAAATAAATACGTCAATCTATCAGTATGCAAAAGAAAATGAAGATTGCCAAGGAATGGGAACAACGATTGTTGTTGTTGTCCTAACCCGAGAATTTATTACCGTTGGCAATATCGGTGACAGCCGCTGTTACATTTTAAATAATAATGGCTTTGCCCAAATTACGGATGATCATTCACTTGTGTATGAATTAGTGCGCAGTGGGCAGATTTCTCCCGAAGACGCCGAGCATCATCCCCGCAAAAACGTGTTAATGAGAGCATTGGGAACAGAAGAGACCGTAGCCTTAGATATAAAGACATTAGAATGGGAAAGAAATGACATTTTGCTCCTTTGTTCTGATGGATTAACGAATAAAGTTTCAGCATCGGACATTCACACGATTTTAGGGGAAGAAAGTGAAGTAGAGAGTAAGGCTAGACAGCTCATCGAAAAGGCCAATGAAGCGGGTGGAGATGATAATATTACCGTTGCCATCGTTAAGCATGACTGGACGGAAAGTGGAAGTGAGTGATGAATTTTGATACTCGGTAAGCGGTTAAATGGTCGATACAAAATTATTGACATCATCGGCGGCGGCGGAATGGCAAACGTATACCTAGCACATGATATGATTTTAGATCGTCAAGT
The DNA here is from genome assembly GCA_012842745.1 of Bacillus sp. (in: firmicutes). Lineage (NCBI taxonomy): Bacteria > Bacillati > Bacillota > Bacilli > Caryophanales > Bacillaceae > Bacillus > Bacillus sp. (in: firmicutes). The sequence goes on from DUSF01000056.1 coordinate 85,776, forward strand.
TGCTGTCAAGGTATTAAAACCGGAATTTTCCAACGATGATGAATTTATTAAACGTTTTCGTCGGGAAGCTCACTCAGCAACAAGTCTAAATCATCCTAACATCGTTAATATTTATGATGTCGGGGAAGAAGGTAATATTTATTTTATTGTGATGGAGTATGTTGATGGGCAAACATTAAAACAATATATTCAACAGAATAGAGTCATTCCGGTTGAAAAAGTAATCGATATTATGAAACAAATTACAGCAGCAATTGAACATGCCCATCAAAATCAAATCGTTCATCGTGACATAAAGCCACATAATATTCTTATTGATTACGACGGACATGTAAAAGTGACTGATTTCGGAATTGCGATGGCCTTAAGTGCAACTTCAATCACGCAAACAAATTCGGTGCTTGGCTCTGTCCATTACTTATCACCCGAACAAGCGCGAGGCGGAATGGCAAATAAGAAATCTGATATATACTCTCTTGGTGTTGTTATGTTTGAACTATTAACAGGCCGTTTGCCCTTTTCAGGAGAATCGGCGATTTCGATTGCTTTAAAGCATTTGCAGAGCGAAACACCGTCACCGAAAAGATGGAATCCAGATATTCCGCAAAGTGTTGAAAATATCGTATTAAAAGCAACTGTAAAGGATTCTTTTCAACGATATGATAGTGTTACGGAAATGCGCAATGATTTAGAAACAGCCCTTGACCCGAAGCGGATTAATGAAGATAAATTTATTATTCCTGAAGATGATGAAGCAACGAAAGCAATCCCAATCATCACAAGTGAACACCAAATTGAACAAAGTCATGATACGATTATTCATCCCGTAAAAAAGGAAAAAAAGAAGTCTAAGAAACGACTTTTCATGACTATATTAGCAGTAGCATTATTAATAGGAGGGCTAGCTGTTGCTGCACTATTAACAATACCAGGACTCTTAGAGCCAAAGGATGTTGTTATTACTGATGTTACTAATTATACGATGGCAGAAGCAATCGAAGAGCTTCAGTCCATTGGCTTAAAAGTAAAGCCAAAGAAAATTGCCGATGATTTAATCCCTGAAGGCTCGGTTATAAAAACAGATCCGCCCGTTAACTCAACCGTTAAGGAAGGGTATGAAGTAACCGTATATGAAAGTTTAGGTAAAGAAAAAATTAAGTTTGAAAATTATCTTGGTTATCAATTAGATGATGCAAAACGGGAATTAGAAATAAAAGGCATTCTCGATGAACATATTCTACCAAACTATGTGGAAAGTGATAGACCTGAGAATGAAATTGTTGGACAGCTTCAACCAAAACCGGATGAACGAATTAATCCTGATGAAATAAATGGGATGTGGGTTATTTTTCAAGTATCGAAAGGCCCGCAATTAAAAATACCGAATATGGTTGGTTGGAAGGAAGAGCGAGTTAGAAAATTTGTTAAGGAAAATAATTTGCCACTTGATACTAGTGAAGGACGGTATTCAAACGAAGTGGAAAATGGTCTTGTGCTTTTACAGGAACCTATTGGTGGAACAATAATTAAAAAAGGGACAATGATTAAAGTCGTCCTTTCAAAAGGGCCGGAACCGAAAGTTTATGAGTTTACAAAGGTTATCCCAATTTATAATGAAATAAATGAAATGGAACAAATAGTGGAAGTTTACATTGAAGATATGGAGCATGAAATGGCTGGAAGGCCTGAAGTAATAAGAATTAAAGAAACAACGGAAATTCCAATCAAATTGGTTATTCCTTATAACGGGAAGGCTTCGTATAAAATAAAGGTGAATGGAAATTTATTAGATAGCGGGGAAATAAGTTACGATTCTGTTCCATAATCATCGCAAGTAAAATTATTTTTGGAGGTTGTGCATGACAGAGGGAAAAATTATTAAAGCACTAAGTGGTTTTTATTATGTTTTACATGAGGATGGTATTACACAATGTAGAGGGAGGGGCGTTTTTCGGAAGAATGGTGTTACGCTGCTTGTAGGTGACTATGTTACTTTTGAAGCTGAAAATGAAACTGAAGGGTATATTATGGAAATTAAGCCGAGAAAAAACGAACTTATAAGACCGCCTATTTCCAATGTAGACCAAGCTATTCTCGTCTTTTCAGCGGCAGCACCGAATTTTAGCCCAGTTCTTCTCGACCGTTTTTTAGTGCTTATCGAGTCAAATTATATTACCCCTGTTATATGTATTACTAAGATTGATTTATTAGAGGAAGAAAATTTACGGAAAATTAACAACTATGCAAATGATTATAAAGAAATTGGTTATGAAGTCATATTTACATCCTCAAAGACAAAGGATGGTATTGAAAAACTAAGACCTTATTTGCGAGACAATATTTCGGTATTTGCAGGACAATCCGGGGTTGGGAAATCTTCATTATTAAATGCATTATTACCTGAATTGTCGTTGAAAACAAATGATATATCGAATCACTTAGGGCGTGGGAAACATACGACTAGACATGTTGAGTTAATTCGATTTGAAACTGGTTTAGTGGCAGATACCCCTGGCTTTAGCTCATTAGATTTTATTAATATCGAAGCTGATGAGCTTGAGCGTTATTTTCCGGAAATAAAAGAAAAGTCGAAAAATTGTAAATTTAGAGGTTGTTTACATGTAAAAGAACCAAAATGTGCGATAAAAGATGCTGTGGAGAAAAATGAAATTCCATCTTATCGCTATGAACATTATGTAGAATTTCTTGAAGAAATAAAAGAGAGAAAGCCGAGGTACTAACATGATTAAAATCGCACCATCTATTCTATCAGCAGATTTTGCTAAATTAGGGGATGAAATTAAAGATGTCGAAAATGGGGGAGCGGACTATATTCATGTTGATGTAATGGATGGGCACTTTGTTCCAAATATTACAATTGGTCCACTAATTGTCAATGCCATTAGACCGATTACTAGTCTGCCGCTTGACGTTCATTTAATGATAGAAAACCCTGATTTGTACATTCCAGAGTTTGCTAAAGCGGGGGCCGATCTTATTACTGTTCATGTTGAAGCATGCAAGCATTTACATCGAACCCTTCATTTGATCAAGGATAATGGCGTGAAAGCTGGCGTTGTTCTTAATCCAGCAACACCAGTAAACATGATTGAACATATTCTTGATGACATTGACATCGTCTTATTTATGACGGTGAATCCAGGATTTGGTGGCCAAAAATTTATTCATCCCGTTTTACCTAAAATAAAAACAGCTGCCGACATGATAAAGGATCGTGGGTTAGACATTGAAATTGAAGTTGACGGCGGTGTGAATCCTGAAACGGCGAAGCTTTGTATCGAAGCAGGTGCGAACGTTCTTGTTGCAGGATCGGCCGTTTTTAATAAGGAAGATAGAAAAAAGGCAATCGCCGACATACGTGGATAGGAAGCAGGGTTCTCTTGCTTCCTTTTTTTATTTCAAAAGTTCTCAATTAAAAGGTATAAGCATATGCTAGGTATAGGTAAGTGGCTATTATATATAAATCATTTAGGTACTTTTTTACTTCCTTTGAATATATTAAAAACGTGATTAATGTGGCCATGAAAATCGGAAAAGGTAATCCGCTTTGAGGAGGGAAATTATGAAGTTTTATACGATTAAACTACCAAAGTTTTTAGGTGGGTTTGTAAGAGCGATTATTGGAGTATTTAAAAAAGACTAAAAAAGCACCTTATGAAGGTGCTTTTCTTCTTATACGCGTTCTACTTTGCCTGATTTAAGAGCACGTGCAGAAACCCATACACGCTTTGGCTTGCCATCAACTAAAATGCGCACTTTTTGTAGGTTAGCGCCAAATCTACGTTTATTAGCGTTCATCGCATGTGAACGGTGGTTACCTGAACTAGTCTTTCTGCCAGTAATGACACATTGTTTCATTTTATTTCCCTCCTCTAGCTACAAACAAATTGCACTAATATCCAGTTTAAAAACCCTTCATTACTTTATCATAAATAATAGAGGAAAGCAATAAATGATTGTAGGATAGTTCAAGAAAATTTACTTGACAGTATTGCAAAACAAGTGGTGCTACTTTTAATGTCGGTAATCTTATAGTAAAATGGCGTTAAGTAACAGGAATAGTATAAGGCTTAATAAAAGGGGGATCATTATGTCCATTGAAATGAAAACAGAGTATGGTCAAATTGAGATATCGAACGAAGTGATTGCAACTATTGCAGGTGGTGCTGCTGTTGATTGTTACGGAATTATCGGAATGGCTTCCAAAAACCAATTAAAAGATGGAATTTCGGAAATTTTAAGAAAGGAAAACTTTAAAAAAGGTGTCCTAGTTCATCAAGAAAATGATGAAGTCCATATCGATATGTACATCATTGTCAGCTATGGTACAAAGATTTCCGAAGTAGCACATAATGTGCAAGAAAAGGTTCGATATACTCTCAATCAAACATTAGGTTTAGCTATTGACTCCATCAATATATTTGTACAAGGTGTTCGGGTTATCAATCCATGATCTACACTTCATTTTTAACGGATTTTTAAGGAGGCAATTTTTTGTGACAATGCAACAATTAAATGGGATACAATTTGCGCAAATGGTGCTTTTAGGTGCTAATAATTTATCAAGAAACGTGAAAATGGTTGATGCATTAAATGTATTCCCTGTTCCAGACGGAGATACAGGAACAAATATGAATTTATCGATTACGTCTGGAGCAAATGAAGTAAAACGACAAATGGATAGCCATGTTGGTAAAGTAGCGAATGCTTTTTCGAAGGGCCTTTTAATGGGCGCTCGGGGAAACTCAGGTGTTATTTTATCGCAATTATTCCGCGGCTTTGCAAAAGCAATTGAGTCAAAGGAAATGATTACAAGCTTTGAATTTGCCGCTGCCTTTGAGGCGGGTGTGTTAGCCGCTTACAAGGCTGTTATGAAGCCTGTTGAAGGAACAATTTTGACTGTTGCAAAGGATGCAGCTAAAAAGGGGCTTCAAATTTCTAAAAAAAATAACGATATCGTTTCTTTGATGGAAGCGGTGTTAGAAGAAGCTAGGGAATCATTAAAGCGCACTCCCGATTTATTGCCTGTTTTAAAAGAAATTGGTGTAGTCGATAGCGGTGGTCAAGGGCTTGTTATGATTTATGAAGGCTTTTTAGCGGCATTAAAAGGAGAAGAACTCCCAGAAGTATGTGAGGAACAACCATCACTCGAAGAACTTGTAAAGCATGAACATCATAAATCTGCCCAAAGTCATATGCTAACAGAAAATATTGAGTTTGGCTATTGCACCGAATTTATGGTCAAATTTGAAGCTGATAAATTAAAAAGCAACCCTTTTTCAGAAGACGTTTTCCGACAAAAATTAAGTGAGCATGGTGATTCCTTGCTTGTCGTTTCTGATGAAGATGTTGTGAAGGTCCATATCCACGTTGAATATCCTGGAAACGTTTTAAATTATGCGCAAAAATTTGGCAGCCTTATTAAAATAAAGATAGAAAACATGAGGGAGCAGCACTCAGCTATTGTGGAAGCTGAACACCATACTACAATAATAAAAGAAGCACAAGTACCACAGAAAAAGAATGAATATGGAATTGTTACAGTTGCGATGGGAAGCGGAATTGTTGAGTTACTAAAAAGCCTAGGTGCCGGGGCGGTAATTGAGGGCGGCCAAACTATGAATCCTAGTACGGAAGATATCGTCCAAGCAATTAACGATGTTCATGCTGAAAAGATTATTATTTTACCGAATAATAAAAATATCATTATGGCTGCTAATCAAGCTGCATCTGTTGTCGACCAAGAGGTTATTGTGATCCCATCAAAAACCGTTCCACAGGGAATGACATCTCTTTTAGCTTTTAATCCGTCAGCAAGTTTAGCGGAAAATGAAAAAGCGATGAATGCAGCTTTAGGCAATGTGAAAACGGGCCAAATCACCTATGCGGTTCGTGATACAGCCATCGATGGATTGGAAATCAAGAAAGATCATTTTATGGGAATTTTTGATGGAAAAATCGTTGTTACGGATGAAAGCAGAAACAAAGCAGCGATAGCTTTATTAGAAAAAATGATTAACGAGGATGATGAAATCATTACGATTCTTCAGGGTGAGGATGCTACGAATAGTGATATCGAGGAGCTTCAACAATATTTGGAAGAAAACTATGAAGATGTTGAAGTTGAAATCCATAATGGCAAACAACCTTTATACCCTTTTGTTTTTGCAGTAGAATAACAATAAGTTTGCAATAAATGAGGCGCAGCAACATGAACAATTTAAACGAAGAGATTATTAATATAAAAGGAATTGGAGAGGAAACGGCCTCAACTTTAAATGAAATGGGCATCCATACAATTCGAGAGCTTTTGCAATATTTTCCGTATCGTTACGAGGACTTTCGAATTCGTGATATGAGAGATGTCAAGCATGATGAAAGAATTACCGTCGAAGGGAAGGTTCATAGTGAGCCTTCTTTGACATTTTATGGGCGTAATAAGTCGCGCCTACTAGTGCGGGTTTTTGTTAATCAAATCCTCATTTCCGTGATTTTTTTCAATCAGCCTTATTTGAAAAAACAAATTGCCATCGGTGATACCGTTACAATTACAGGTAAATGGGATCAACATCGGCAAACGATTACAGGAAATATTTTGAAAAAAGGGTCGGTTATTCGAAAACAAGCGCTTGAAGCTGTATACTCCGTTAGAGGAAAAATAACCGTCAAAGGGATGCAGCGGCTTATATCACTTGCATTGAATCAATATGGTGCTAGCATCGGGGAGCTTTTTCCGCCATCAATCTTAAAAAAATATAAATTATTAACTAAAAAAGAGGCCATCTTTCAACTTCATCAGCCGATAAGTGCCGAACATTTAAAACAAGCAAGGAGACGTCTTGTTTATGAGGAATTTTTGCTTTTTCAATTAAAAATGCAGGCATTAAGGAAGTTTGAAAGAGAACAAAGTGGTGGAGTTTCGCAGGTCTTTTCCAAAGAAGTGGTCAATCAGTTTATCACCTCTTTACCATTCCCGTTAACAAATGCTCAAAAAAGAGTAGTTGATGAGATTCTTAACGATATGGCTTCACCTTACCGAATGAACCGCCTGTTGCAAGGCGATGTGGGCTCTGGAAAAACGGTTGTGGCAGCCATTGCTTTATTTGCAACAATCAGGGCAGGATATCAAGGGGCCTTAATGGTACCGACTGAAATTTTAGCTGAGCAGCATGCCGCCTCCCTTTCAGTTATTTTAGAGCTGCAGCAAATAAAAACGGCTCTGTTAACAAGCTCGATTAAAGGCAAGAAAAGACAAGAAATACTTGGACAATTAAGAGATGGGGAAATTGATGTATTAATTGGCACCCATGCGTTGATTCAAGACGAAGTTAATTTTAATAGACTTGGCTTAGTGATTACCGATGAACAACATCGCTTTGGAGTTGAACAACGGCGTGTTTTAAGAGAAAAAGGCGAAAGCCCTGACGTATTATTTATGACAGCGACTCCGATTCCACGGACACTGGCAATTACTGTATTTGGCGATATGGATGTATCGATTATTGATGAAATGCCGGCAGGACGAAAGCAAATTGAAACGTATTGGGTAAAAGACAAAATGCTTGAACGGGTTTTGCAATTTATCCATAAGGAAATCGTAAAAGGGAGACAAGCTTATGTTATTTGTCCGTTAATCGAGGAATCGGAAAAACTCGATGTGCAAAATGCGATTGATGTTCATAGTATGCTTGTTCAATATTATCCTACCTCTATTCAAGTTGGCTTAATGCATGGCAGGCTTCTTGCTAGTGAAAAAGACGATGTTATGAAAAAATTTAGCGAAAATGAATATCAAATTCTTGTTTCAACAACTGTTGTTGAAGTCGGCGTTAACGTACCTAATGCCACTGTAATGGTTATTTATGATGCCGAAAGATTCGGTCTTTCTCAGCTCCATCAATTAAGAGGGCGTGTTGGTCGCGGCAGCGACCAGTCCTATTGTATTCTAATAGCAGATCCAAAGTCTGATGTCGGAAAAGAACGGATGAATATTATGACCGAGACAAATGATGGTTTTGAACTATCACAAAAAGATTTGGAATTAAGAGGACCTGGAGACTTTTTTGGCAAGAAACAAAGCGGTTTACCAGAATTTAAGCTTGCCGATATGGTTCATGACTATAAAATATTGGAAGTTGCCAGAAATGATGCGGCAAAACTAATTGACTCAACTGCTTTTTGGAAAAGCGAGGAATTCCTCCTATTACGTAGCTTTCTAGAAAAAACAGGAGTCTTAAAGGGTAAAAAACTAGATTAAAAGGAAAATAAGGCTTGCAAGCATGTTTGAAAATCCCTATACTACTATTAGTACCTAGTCATAGTATCGGAAGGTGAAATCAGTGCGATTATCAAAAAAAGAGAGACAAAGAGTTTTAAAAGCGACAATTGATGAAACTCCATTTATCACTGATGAAGAGCTTTCAAAGAAATTTAATGTCAGCATTCAAACGATTCGCTTAGATCGGCTTGAATTATCAATCCCGGAGCTCCGTGAAAGAATAAAGGATGTAGCGAAATCTAAGTTAGATGAGGAAGTAAAGTCGTTACAAATAGAAGAAATCATTGGTGAAATTGTCGATTTAGAAATGGATAAAAGCGCGATTTCGATTTTTGATGTGAAAAGTGAGCATGTGTTTACAAGAAATCGAATTGCCCGCGGACATCATGTATTTGCGCAAGCTAACTCATTAGCTGTTGCGCTCATTGATGATGAATTTGCACTGACAGCTAAAGCTAACGTTAAATTCACACGTCAGGTGAAAGAAAATGAACGTGTCGTTGCCAAGGCAAAAGTAATTGCCATTGATACGGCAAGACACAGAACAACCGTTCTTGTGCAATGCTTTGTTGGACAAGAGCTCGCATTTATCGGTGAATTCGAAATGTTTAGACCAAGAAGCAAATCAGAATATGAACGAAAAAGTTAAATTTGAAGAAAAAGGCAGGTCCAATGAATGAGAATAGCAATTGATGCAATGGGTGGGGACCATGCCCCCGAGCAAATTGTAAAAGGTGTAGTTGAAGCGGTAAAAGCATTTCCAACAGTAGAGTTTACATTGATTGGAAATGAGTCGGAAATCAATAAATATTTAACATCTACAGAAAATATATCAATTATACATACAGAAGAAGTGATTGAAGCAACAGATGAACCCGCACGTGCTGTTCGCCGTAAAAAGTCGGCATCAATGGTTTTAATGGCGAATGAGGTAAGTGAGGGGCGTGCAGATGCTTGTATTTCTGCTGGCAATACAGGCGCATTAATGGCCGCTGGTTTATTTGTTATTGGCCGGATTGAAGGAATTGACCGTCCAGCTCTATCGCCAACATTGCCGACAATCGATGGTCAAGGCTTTGTTTTTTTAGATGTTGGAGCTAATGCGGATGCAAAACCAGAGCATTTGTATCAATATGCGATTATGGGCTCCGTATACGCAGAAAAAGTAAGAAAAATCGAAAAACCAAAAGTGGGGTTGCTTAATGTAGGAACTGAGGAGAAAAAAGGCAATGATTTAACAAAGCATGCCTTTGATCTTTTAAAGGAAGCGCCCATCAATTTTGTCGGCAATGTCGAGGCAAGGGATTTATTAGACGGTGTTGCTGATGTTGTTGTAGCAGATGGTTTTTCTGGCAATATTGCTTTAAAAGCAATTGAAGGAACAGCTTTAGCGATTTTTTCAATGCTGAAAAAAGAATTAACAAGCAGCTTGAAAACGAAGCTCGCAACTGCGGTGATTAAGCCGCAATTGTATAATTTGAAAAATAAACTTGATTACTCTGAATACGGTGGTGCTGGACTTTTTGGCATCAAAGCACCTGTTATAAAAGCACATGGGTCATCTGATCAAACGGCAATCTTGAATGCGATTAGACAAGCAAAGGATATGGTCGAAAAACAAGTAATACAAACGATTGCCACAACAATTCAGGCAAAATAAAGGAGGAGAAAAAGTGGGGAAAATTGCATTTATATTTCCAGGACAAGGCTCGCAAACCGTTGGAATGGGGCAAACGTTAGCAAATGAAGTAGATAAAGCGGCAGAGATTTTTCGGAAAGCAGATGAACGATTAGGTTTTTCATTATCCGAGATTATTTTTAATGGACCGCAGGAGTTGCTAACGTTAACAGAGAATGCTCAGCCGGCCTTGCTGACGACAAGCATTGCGATTTTAGAATTATTGAAGGAACATGGGATTGAGGCGGATTACACGGCAGGGCATAGCTTAGGAGAATACACAGCTTTAGTTGCTGCAGGAGCAATTAACTTTGAGGATGCTGTTTATGCTGTTAGAAAACGCGGCGAATATATGGAAGAGGCTGTACCTGCTGGGGTTGGCACAATGGCGGCTGTGTTAGGGATGGAAGCTGACGACCTTGAAGCGGTAACGGATGAAATAACAGCAAGTGGTCATACTGTACAATTAGCCAATCTTAACTGTCCAGGCCAAATTGTCATTTCTGGCACGAAAAAAGGTGTTGAGGATGCATCACAGTTGGCAAAAGAACGTGGTGCGAAAAAGGTCATTCCACTAGTAGTAAGCGGTCCTTTTCATTCCGTCTTAATGAAGCCGGCAGCCGAAAAATTCACTGCTGTTTTAAACGAAATTGAAATTCGCGATGCCAAAACTCCAGTCATTGCCAATGTCACAGCAAAAGCGATGACCGCAAGTGAGGATATTAAAGAAAAGCTCATTGAACAGCTTTATTCACCAGTACGCTGGGAACAGTCCGTTGAAACTATGCTCACGCTTGATGTCGATACATTTATTGAAATTGGTCCTGGAAAAGTATTGTCAGGATTAGTAAAAAAGGTGAATCGCAAAGTGAATGCATATGCCATTTCAGATCAGGAATCATTGCTTGATGTTGTAAACAAGCTGAAGGGGGACGCTTAAATGTTAACAGGAAAAGCTGCACTTGTTACAGGTGCTTCACGGGGAATTGGCCGAGAAATTGCTTTACATTTGGCTGCATCTGGTGCAAAAGTAGCCGTAAATTACTCAGGAAGTGAAGCGAAAGCGAAAGAAGTTGTCGAAGAAATTAAGGCAAACGGCGGTGAAGCTTTTGCAATTCAAGCGGATATAGCAAATGCTGATTCAGTAGATGCGATGGTAAAAGAAGTCATTACCCAATTTGGTAGCTTAGATATTTTAGTTAATAATGCTGGGATTACAAGAGATAACTTGTTAATGAGAATGAAAGAAGAAGAATGGGATGCGGTTATTAATACAAATTTAAAAGGTGTTTTCCTTTGCACAAAGGCTGTGACAAGGCAAATGATGAAACAACGAAAAGGCCGGATTATTAATATTTCCTCGATTGTTGGTGTTTGCGGAAATCCTGGTCAGGCAAACTATGTGGCTGCAAAGGCTGGAGTGATTGGCTTGACGAAAACAACGGCAAAAGAGCTTTCAAGCCGTAATATCACCGTCAATGCTGTTGCGCCTGGATTTATTACAACTGATATGACAGATGAACTGCCAGAAGATGTGAAAAATGAAATGTTGAAACAAATTCCACTAGCCAGGTTCGGTAAACCAGCTGATATCGCTAATATTGTACGTTTTTTAGCTTCGGACGAAAGCGGCTATATTACGGGCCAGACGATTCACGTCGACGGCGGCATGGTGATGTAGCTCGCAATTCTGTCATAAATTGCTGTTTATAGCTCTAGTTTTTTTAGCTAGAATTTAATATAATACCTTGAGGGGAGGTGAACGAACAATGGCAGACGTTTTAGAGCGTGTAACAAAAATCATCGTAGATCGTTTAGGTGTTGAGGAAGCTGAAGTTAAAATGGAAGCTTCTTTCAAAGAAGATCTAGGAGCAGATTCCCTTGACGTAGTTGAATTAGTAATGGAATTAGAAGATGAGTTTGATATGGAAATCTCTGATGAGGATGCAGAGAAAATTTCTACTGTTGGAGATGCAGTTAACTACATAAATGCACAAGCAAAATAACGAAGAGTCCCGTGGATTTCACGGGGCTTTCTCCACTTTTTAATGATTCTCAATAAAAATGTTCTTATGTCAATACATTCTATCAATAACGTAAATTAACTAGCTTGCGCATTTTTGTTGTGGAGGTTTTTATGTCAATGACAATGAAAAAAAGAGAAAAAAAAATAAGTATAAAACAAAAGCTAAAGTTTCAAGAATTACAAGATAAACTTAATATCCAATTTACAAATGAGCATCTGTTAATTCAAGCTTTTACCCATTCCTCATACGTAAATGAGCATCGCATTAAGCCATCAGAGGATAATGAAAGATTAGAATTTTTAGGTGATGCAGTATTGGAGCTAACCGTGTCACATTATTTGTTTAATTATTACCCAGCGATGAGTGAAGGAGATTTAACGAAACTTCGCGCTGCTATCGTTTGTGAACCATCGTTAGTACAGTTCGCAAATCAACTTTCCTTCGGAGAATATGTTTTATTAGGAAAAGGGGAGGAATTGACTGGCGGAAGGACTAGACCAGCGCTTCTAGCCGATGTCTTTGAATCATTTATTGGTGCATTATATCTTGACCAAGGTTTGGAAAAAGTCATTGAATTTCTTCAAAAAGTGATTTATCCGAAAGTGAATGAGGGTGCTTTTTCGCATGTTATGGATTATAAAAGTCAGCTTCAGGAAATTGTTCAAAGAAGTGGACAAGGTGCACTTGAATATTTGATTATTCAAGAAAAAGGCCCTGCACATAATCGCGAATTTGTTTCACGGGTTGCACTAAATGGAGAAATACTCGGAACTGGAATTGGAAAATCAAAAAAAGAAGCTGAACAAAAAGCTGCTAAAGAAGCACTAGATAAATTAAAAAATGAGCATCATATGTAACGGAAACTCAAACGTACTGTTACTTAGTTTTTCATCTGTCTGTTGAAAGACTCGGAACCAGTATGCTTGAGTTTCACTTTATCTTTATTCTTTTCTTTGCCTTGAATTAGGGGGGCTATTATGCATTTAAAACGTTTAGATATTGTAGGTTTTAAAGCTTTTGCTGATCGAACTTCCGTTGATTTTGTACACGGTGTGACTGCAGTTGTCGGACCAAATGGTAGCGGGAAAAGCAACATCACGGATGCGATTCGCTGGGTTTTAGGAGAACAATCGGTTAAATCGCTCAGAGGGTCGAAAATGGAGGATATTATTTTCGCTGGCAGTGATACGAGAAAATCCTTAAATGTAGCGGAGGTAACGTTAACACTTGAAAATGATGATCAATTCTTGCCGATTGACTATCATGAAGTAAGTATTACAAGAAGGGTATACCGTTCTGGCGAAAGCGAATTTTATATAAACAAACAATCGTGCCGTTTAAAGGATATTATCGATTTATTTATGGATTCAGGTTTGGGGCGGGAAGCTTTTTCGATTATTAGCCAAGGGAAGGTTGAGGAAATACTTAGCAGCAAGGCTGAGGACCGGCGCACAATCTTTGAAGAGGCCGCAGGTGTTTTAAAGTATAAAACACGCAAGAAAAAAGCTGAAATAAAGCTGTTCGAAACACAAGATAATTTACATCGAGTTGATGATATTCTTCATGAAATTGAAAGCCAAGTTGAACCTTTAAAAATACAATCCTCAATCGCGAAAGATTATTTAGAAAAGAAGAAAGAGCTTGAAAAAACAGATGTTGCTTTAACCGTCTATGAAATTGAAGAGCTTCACAAGAAATGGGAGCAACTTACAAAGCAGTTTGAAGAACATAAAGATATTGAAATTGAACTATTATCTAAAATTCAAATGGAAGAGGCGGAAATGGAAGCGCTTCGGAAAACTATTCAAGTAATTGATGATTCGGTTACAGAGCTTCAAGAAGTATTGCTTATTTCAAGCAACGAATTAGAAAAGCTTGAAGGCCAAAAGGAAGTTTTAAAGGAACGAAAAAAGAATGCTACGCAAAACCGTTCCCAATTAAAACAAGCAATCGATGACTTGAAAGCAAAAGCGCTCCAATATGATTCGGAAATCTTAACACAAGCTGAAAAGCTCAAAAAAGATGTGGAAGAACTACAAAAGCTACAAAAGGAATTAAAGAGTTTTGAAGCAGAACTTTTTGCTCTAAGTCATGATATTGAAGGTGAACTTGAGAATTTAAAAAGTGACTATATTGATTTATTAAATAGACAAGCATCGTTTAAAAATGAAAAAAGTCATTTAGATGATCAATTGGCCCAATTCGAACTGAAAAAAGAACGCCTTGACCAAGATAATGAAAAGTACTTAGTGCTGCGAAAAGAGCTGGAGACTAAAAAAGTCGAACTGCTTGCAAAAGCTGAGAAAAAACAACAGGAACTCCATGCACAGATAACAAAATATAAACAGTTAGAATTTGAATTGCAAAAAGAGCGGGATGACTATCACAAGAAAGAAACACAGCTTTACCAAGCTTATCAATATTTGCAAAAATTCAAATCGCGAAAAGAAATGCTCGAGGAAATGAAAGAGGATTATTCTGGCTTTTTCCAAGGCGTAAAAGAGGTTTTAAAAGCAAAACTACCTGGTGTCGCAGGTGCTGTTGCCGAGGTCATTCACGTTGATAAAGAATATGAAACAGCCATCGAAATAGCTTTAGGCGGTGCGATGCAGCATATTATTGTTGAACATGAAGAGCATGCTCGAGAAGCGATTGCTTTTCTTAAAAAGAATCACCATGGCAGGGCAACATTTTTACCATTAAGTATCATAAAAGGAAAATCGATTCCAGATTCATATATTTCGATGCTAAGTGGGCATGCTGCTTTTGTAGGAATTGCGCACCTCTTAGTTAAATACGATAGCAAATATAATGAAATCATCAAGAATTTATTAGGAAATGTTATCATTGCTCGTGATTTAAAAGGAGCAAATGAATTAGCACGACTCGCCAATCACCGCTACCGAATCGTCACACTTGAAGGGGACGTTGTCAATCCTGGTGGAGCTATGACAGGGGGATCAGTAAAACAAAAAACAACCTCTTTATTCACGCGTCAACGAGAATTAGAAGATCTTGTTGCTAAATTACCTGATATGGAGCGGAAGACTGAAATGCTCGAATATCAGGTAAAAGCATTAAAAGGAAGTATTCAAGAAAAAGAAACGAAGTTGCAGCATTTGAAAGAGATTGGTGAAAGTCTTCGTACTGAGGAACAACAAGCGAATGGCGATGTACGTGAGTTAGAAGTTGAAGAGAAGAACGTAAATGAACGCCTAAAAATTTATGATCTCGAAACCGATAGGTTGATAGCAGAAAAGCAAACAGTTTTAAAAAAAGTAGAGGATGCAACAAAAAGTCTTACAAATTTAGAAGCGAAGATAACTGGATTAGATCAAAAAATGGCAGAGCTTACGAAGCAGAAGAAAAATCAACAAGCCTCAAAAGAAACATTGGGGCATAAAGTAACAGAGCTAAAGGTTTTAGCCGCTGAAAAAGGACAATTAGTAAAAAATGAACAAGAACAGTTGCAGAGATTAGAAGAAGAAAAGCGCCAAACAGAGGAGCAATGGAATACTCTCTCTTTAGACTTGCAGTTTATAAATGATGAAATGGATACGAATATCTCAGGTGAAGGAAGACTTGATGAGTTCATTGTTCAAAAGGCAAAAGATAAAGAAAAAACAATTGCGCTCATTACAAGCCGTAGGGAAGAACGTTTACAGCAGCAAATGAGATTAGAGGATGTAACACGCGAAAATAAAGAGTTAAGACGGCAGCATAGACAAATGGTTGAGGCAACAAAGGATGAAGAAGTAAACATGAACCGGCTTGATGTGGAGTTGGAAAATAGATTAACACAGCTTCGCGAAGAATATATGCTTTCATTTGAAGCTGCTAAAGAAAAATATCCTTTAACAGTGGATATTGAAGAAGCAAAACGAAAAGTGAAATTAATTAAAATTGAAATTGATGAGCTTGGTACCGTCAATCTTGGTGCGATTGATGAATATGAGCGGGTTTATGAGCGCTACCAATTTTTATCAATACAGAAAAATGACCTGCTGGAAGCGAAGAATACCCTTCATCAAGTGATATGCGAAATGGATGAAGAAATGAAAAAACGGTTTGAATTATCATTTTATAGTATTAAGGCTGAATTTGAACAAGTGTTTAAAGAGCTTTTTGGCGGGGGCCGTGCTGATCTTGTCTTAACAAATCCGGATGATTTATTAAACACAGGTGTTGATATCGTTGCCCAACCACCAGGTAAAAAATTGCAAAATTTAGGGCTTTTATCTGGCGGCGAAAGAGCATTAACGGCGATTGCTTTATTATTTTCAATTTTGCGGGTCCGCCCTGTGCCGTTTTGCGTGCTTGATGAAGTGGAAGCAGCGCTAGATGATGCCAATGTTTCACGGTTTGCTTCGTACTTAAAGCAATTCAGTAAAGAAACACAATTCATCGTTATTACGCACCGCAAAGGGACAATGGAGGAAGCTGATGTTTTATATGGTGTCACGATGCAGGAATCAGGAATTTCGAAGCTCGTATCTGTTCGCTTGGAAGAGTCGAAGCAATTGATTGAAGGGTGATTTATAAAGAAAAGGAGCTTGATAACTTTGAGTTTTTTTAAAAAGTTAAAGGAAAAAATCTCACAAAAAACGGAGACGGTGACGGAAAAGTTTAAAGATGGCTTAGCCAAAACAAGAAATTCGTTTTCTGAAAAAGTAAATGATCTCGTTAGCCGTTATCGTAAAGTTGATGAGGAGTTTTTTGAAGAATTAGAGGAGATTTTAATAAGTGCTGATGTTGGCGTTACAACGGTAATGGAACTCATCGACATTTTAAAAACAGAGGTGAAAAAGAGAAATATTCAGGATCCTAAGGAAGTGCAGGCGGTAATCTCTGAGAAGCTTGTCGAACTTTTTACTAGTAACGATGATAAGGTGGAAGCATTAAACATTCAAGAAGAAGGTTTAACTGTCATTCTCTTTGTCGGCGTTAATGGCGTCGGCAAAACAACAACGATTGGGAAGCTAGCCCATAAGCTGAAAAGTGAAGGGAAATCTGTGCTTTTAGCGGCTGGGGATACGTTTCGTGCTGGTGCTATCGAGCAATTAGAGGTATGGGGAGAGCGCGTAGGTGTTGATGTTATTAAGCAGTCAGAAGGCTCAGACCCTGCCGCTGTTATGTTTGATGCACTGCAAGCAGCAAAATCACGGAAGGTAGATGTATTAATTTGTGATACAGCTGGCCGTTTGCAAAATAAAGTAAACTTAATGAAAGAGCTTGAAAAGGTAAAGCGGGTGATTGAACGGGAAATCCCTGGTGCTCCGCATGAAGTATTATTAGTTTTAGATGCAACAACAGGGCAAAACGCGATGAGCCAGGCGAAGCAGTTTAGCGAGGTAACAAATGTAACTGGAATTGTGTTAACGAAACTAGATGGCACAGCGAAGGGTGGGATTGTTCTTGCCATCCGTCAAGAACTAAAAACGCCAGTTAAATTTGTTGGTTTAGGAGAAAAAATGGAAGATTTACAAGAGTTTGACCCGGAACAATTTGTTTATGGGTTATTTGCAGAGATGGTTGAAAGCTCCGAAGAGTAATAAAGCAATACGGTAGACTGTCTAGCTATTTTACTTGACATTTCTCTCGTGACAGTGTAACATTTTAATCTGTAAAGGGAATTCACTTAACAAGGAGGGCTTTTGTATGCTTGAAAAAACAACGAGGGTGAATTATCTCTTTGATTTTTATCAATCGTTGTTAACGAAAAAGCAACGGAATTATATGTCATTATACTACCTTGATGATTATTCTCTCGGGGAAATTGCCGAGGAGTATGAAGTCTCAAGGCAAGCCGTTTACGACAATATAAAGCGTACAGAGTCCATGCTTGAAGACTATGAAAGCAAGCTACATCTTTTTGAAAAGTTCCAAGAGAGACAGGAAATCATTCAAAAATTAAAGCTTTGTTTTAATGAGGAAGAGGGGAATAGGGATATCATTAACGAATTAATGGATGCCCTTGAGAAATTAGATTAGGAGGCGGCCGCTATGGCGTTTGAAGGATTAGCCGACCGACTGCAAAATACAATTCAGCGTATTCGTGGCAAAGGAAAAGTGACGGAAGATGATGTTAATGAGATGATGCGTGAAGTGCGCCTTGCACTTTTAGAAGCTGACGTTAATTTCAAAGTTGTCAAAGATTTTGTCAAGCGAGTGAAAGAACGGGCTGTGGGCCAGGAAGTGATGAAAAGCTTAACACCTGGTCAGCAGGTTATCAAAGTTGTTCAAGAAGAACTTACGGAGCTAATGGGTGGTTCGCAAAGCAAAATTGCTGTCAGCAACCGTCCACCAACTGTCGTCATGATGGTTGGTTTGCAAGGTGCCGGTAAGACAACAACAACTGGAAAACTTTCAAATCTTCTTCGAAAAAAATACAACCGAAAACCTTTACTAGTAGCAGCCGACATCTATCGTCCTGCTGCAATCAAACAGCTCGAAACACTTGGGAAGCAGCTTAATATCCCTGTTTTCTCCTTAGGAGATCAAGTTAGTCCAGTAGAAATTGCCAAACAAGCAATTGAAAGAGCAAAAGAGGAACATCATGACTATGTCTTAATTGATACAGCTGGACGGCTTCATATTGATGAAGCTTTGATGGATGAGCTGAAGCAAATCAAGGAGCTTGCAAAGCCAGACGAAATTTTCCTTGTTGTTGATGCAATGACAGGTCAGGATGCTGTTAATGTAGCCGAAAGCTTTAATGAGCAGCTTGGTGTAACAGGAACCATCTTGACAAAGCTTGATGGGGATACGCGCGGTGGTGCGGCCCTATCGATCAAGGCAGTAACGAATATTCCGATTAAGTTTGTTGGTATGGGCGAAAAGCTCGATCAATTGGAGGATTTCCATCCAGAACGAATGGCATCCAGAATTCTTGGCATGGGCGATGTTCTCACTCTTATTGAAAAAGCACAAGCAACTGTTGACCAAGAAAAGGCAAAAGAATTAGAAGAAAAAATGCGGACGATGAGCTTTACTTTCGATGATTTTTTAGATCAATTGGCACAAGTTCGTAAAATGGGACCATTAGATGATCTAATCAACATGCTGCCTGGAGCTAATAAAATCAAAGGTTTAAAGGATTTAAAAGTTGATGAAAAGCAAATTAAGCATGTTGAAGCAATTATCCAGTCGATGACGAAAGAAGAAAAAGTGCATCCGGAAATGATTAATGCCAGCCGTAAAAGGCGAATTGCCAAAGGCTCCGGCAGAACGGTCCAGGAAGTAAACCGTTTATTAAAACAATTTGAAGATATGAAAAAAATGTTTAAGCAAATGAGCAACATGAATGTAAAAGGAAAGAAAAAGGGTGGATTCAAACTTCCTTTTATGTAAGATTTGTTCATTCGAAAAAGGTGTCAATAAATTTTACTTTACAAACGGAATAAAAATTGATAATATTTAAAAATGTGTAAAACATATTGGAGGTAGATTAATAATGGCAGTAAAAATTCGTTTAAAGCGTATGGGAGCAAAAAAATCTCCTTTTTATCGTGTAGTAGTAGCTGATTCCCGTTCACCACGTGATGGACGTTTCATTGAAGAAATTGGAACATACAATCCAGTTGCGAAACCAGCTGAAGTAAAGCTAAATGAAGAAGCAGTGCTTAAATGGCTACAAAATGGTGCGAAGCCATCAGATACTGTACGCAACCTGTTCTCTGCTCAAGGCATCATGGAAAAATTCCACAACTTAAAGCAATCTAAATAAGTTGTATGAGTGCTATGATCGATTTAATTGAAACGATTGTTAAGTCGCTTGTCGACCATCCTGATGATGTAGTTATAAGTCAACAAGAGGATGATCGGAAAGTTACGTATCACTTAACAGTTCATAAAGACGATGTAGGCAAAGTAATTGGTAAACAAGGGCGTATAGCGAAAGCGATTCGAACAGT
Source organism: Bacillus sp. (in: firmicutes) (assembly GCA_012842745.1). Taxonomy (NCBI): domain Bacteria; kingdom Bacillati; phylum Bacillota; class Bacilli; order Caryophanales; family Bacillaceae; genus Bacillus; species Bacillus sp. (in: firmicutes). Next base: position 105,693 of record DUSF01000056.1, read on the forward strand.
AGTTTATGCTGCTGCCTCGAATGAAAGTAAACGAATACACCTAGAAATTATGTAAAGGGCGAGGCTAAACCTCTCCCTTTTTTCATACGCTTTAACATATTCAAAAGTAAATTCTCTAGGATGGTACGAATATGAAAATAATTAGGAATATCATCGTAAAGCAAATTGTAACAGAGGAAAGCAAGCGTTTGCTATTTGAAAAATTAAAACAGCAGGTTTATCAGTTAAATACAGAGACAGCCCAGCTTCAGTTTGAAAAGAAAAAATTTGAGAAAATGAAAAGTAAGCAAGTGCCAACAGCTTTAGCCCAATTTGATAAAGAGCTTACAAATCGAATTGAGAAAGCAAAGCTACTAGAATTTCAATTGGAGCAATTGGAGCTACTTCCCCTTGGTACGGAATTAAAAGAAGCAGAAGTACAAGGAATCGTCGAGGTTCATGAAGGGGACAATTGGGAGGAGCTTACGAAAGAGCGGACGATTGTTACGAAGGATGGAATCATTGTTGAGATTCGCTAGATAGGAGGATACCGCCGTGTCGAAATATTTTAATGTAGGAAAAATCGTAAATACTCACGGAGTTAGAGGAGAAGTTAAGGTCATTTCATCCACTGATTTTCCTGAGGAACGTTTCGAAAAGGGAAGCATCCTTTATATAGAGGATGCTTCAAAGCAATTTATTGAAGTAAAAGTACAATCACATCGCTTACATAAAAATTTTCATCTTTTAACATTTGAAGGTTTAGCAAATATTAATGATGTTGAAAAATATAAAGGAAAAATGTTGAAGATAAGCGAACAACGACAGGATAATCTAGACGAAAATGAATTTTATTATCACGAAATCATCGATTGTGAAGTTTTTTCAGATGAAGGGGAAAGTCTAGGTAGAATAAAGGAAATACTTTCTCCAGGTGCGAATGATGTTTGGGTTGTGAAGCGAGCGGGCGAAAAAGACTTACTTTTACCTTATATAGAGGATGTTGTTAAAGAAGTCGATGTAGAAAATAAAAAAGTAATTGTTCATTTAATGGAAGGGTTATTATAAATGAAAATCGATGTATTAACATTGTTTCCTGAAATGTTTTCTGGTGTTTTAAGTCAATCTATTCTAAAAAAAGCACAAGAACGTCAAATTGTTACCTACAATGTTCATAATTTCCGTGAATTCTCGAAGGATAAGCATCAGAAGGTCGATGATTATCCTTACGGAGGAGGAGCAGGAATGGTATTAACGCCACAGCCAATCTTCGATGCGGTTACCCACTTGACAATGGACACGGAAAAACGTCCAAGAATTATCCTTATGTGCCCGCAAGGGGAAAGATATACACAAAAAAAAGCAGAAGAATTAGCAAAAGAAGAGCAGCTTATTTTTATTTGTGGTCACTATGAAGGCTATGATGAGCGGATTCGCGAACATCTTGTAACAGATGAACTATCAATTGGTGACTATGTGCTAACTGGCGGAGAATTGGCAAGCATGGTCATTATTGATAGTGTTGTCCGCCTTCTCCCAGGTGTTTTAGGCAATGAGAGTTCAGCTCCATGTGATTCTTATAGCAGCGGCCTTTTGGAACATCCACACTATACAAGACCAGCTGATTTTAACGGAATGAAGGTACCTGAAACATTACTGTCCGGCAATCATAAAAAAATCGAAGAATGGCGAGCGAAGGAATCACTAAGAAGGACATTTCTAAGAAGACCGGATTTGTTAAACGAACGCTCATTGTCGGAAAAAGAAAAAAAATGGCTCGAAGAGTTTAAGAATGACCTGTAAGCTATTGAAACTATTTAGTCTTTATGGTATATTAAACCTTGTGCTTGAACTTGTGTTCGAGCTTGGATAACGATGTTCCGCTGTAATGAGTTTCATACAAGAGCATCTGTGTGGAAGGAGTGAAGACGATGCAACAATTAATTCATGACATCACTAAAGAACAATTAAGAGCAGACATTCCTGCGTTCCGTCCTGGTGATACATTACGTGTTCATGTGAAGGTTGTCGAAGGAACTCGTGAACGTATTCAGGTGTTTGAAGGTGTTGTTATTAAGCGTCGTGGTGGTGGAGTTAGTGAAACATTTACGGTTCGTAAGATTTCTTACGGTGTAGGTGTTGAACGTACATTCCCTGTGCATACACCAAAAATTGCGAAGATTGAAGTTATGCGTCGCGGTAAAGTCCGTCGTGCAAAACTTTATTACCTACGTAGTCTTCGTGGTAAAGCAGCTCGTATTAAAGAAATCCGATAATTTGCTGAAAAGGAGCTTGGTGTTCAAGCTCCTTTTTTCCAACTTACCTTCCTATTATTTAGCATTAGCGCTGACGTAAGCGTTTTGTATTTATAAATTTTATATTGATTTTGGAGGAGCGTATATGTCCCAAGGCAAGAATGAAGTATGGGAATGGATTAAAGCATTAATAATTGCTGTATTATTAGCAGGTAGCATAAGATATTTCTTATTTGCTCCCATTGTTGTCGATGGGGAATCCATGATGCCGACCTTACAGGACCATTATCGGATGATTGTTAATAAAATCGGCTATAAAATTGGTAAGCCAGAAAGATTTGACATTGTCGTATTTCATGCTACAGAAGAACGTGACTATATTAAAAGGGTGATTGGATTGCCTGGTGATCATGTTGAATACAAAGATGATGTTTTATATATAAACGGTAAGCCGATTGAAGAGCCTTATTTAGAACAATATAAGAGGGAAGTAAATGGGCCGCTTACAAACGATTTTACACTTGAAGAGGTTACAGGTGTAGACCGCGTCCCTGATGGGCAGCTTTTCGTCCTTGGAGATAATCGCCGCTTTAGTAAAGATAGTCGAATTATCGGAACAGTGAGCATGGATAAAGTTCTTGGTAAAACAAATATCGTCTATTGGCCTCCGAGTGAATTTAAAATCATGAGCGATAAACAGTAGGTGAAATTGGATGACAATTCAATGGTTTCCAGGCCATATGGCTAAAGCGAAACGTCAAGTCATTGAAAAACTAAAATTAATTGATGTTGTTATTGAACTTTTAGATGCACGCATTCCCTATTCTTCTAGAAATCCGCTCGTTGATGAAATCGTCACAGGTAAGCCGCGCTTAGTCTTGCTCAATAAGGCTGATTTGGCAGACCCACGGAAAACAGAGGAATGGATTTCGTATTTTGAAACAAAAGGATTAAAATGTTTGGCTATCAATGCCCAAACGAAGAATGATATGAAAACAATTATTTCTGAATGCAAGGCACTTACGCAAGAAAAATTCGACAAGATGCGGGCAAAAGGGATAAAAAATCCGAGAGCGATTCGCGCTCTAATTGTAGGCATTCCCAATGTCGGCAAGTCGACTTTAATTAATAGGCTTGCGGGTAAGCCGATTGCGAAAACAGGTGATCGCCCTGGTGTGACAACTGGGCAGCAATGGATCAAGGTTGGCAAAGAGTTTGAGCTGTTAGATACGCCTGGAATTTTATGGCCGAAGTTTGAGGACGAAGAGGTTGGTTATCGATTAGCAATTACTGGTGCCATAAAAGAAAACCTACTCGATTTTCAAGATGTCATAGCTTATGCATTGAAATTTCTAACAAATGAATATCCTCAAAATTTAAAGGAGCGCTATCAATTAGAGACGATTTCACCGGATATGGTTGAATTATTTGACGAAATCGGCAAATTTCGAGGCTGTTTGATGGGCGGGGGCCTCGTTGATTACGATAAAACAGCGGAAATCATTTTAAGAGATATACGCTCTGGCAAGCTTGGACGATTAACCTTTGATAAGCCAGCTGATTTTGAAATATAAGGTGTCAGGCACTTCATAAATGAAAGTCATTTTTGAAGCAAGCCTGGTACCTTCTTTATTTTTTTTAGAGCAGTGCCGATATAAATGATAACTTCAACATAGAAAGCGAGTCTTATTATGCCGAAATCAATGAAGGAAATCGAAGAAATTTTAAAGAATAATAATCATGCAATTCATGATGATTTTATAATGGAACTAAAAAGCGACAAGCGAAAAGGTGTTCAGCTTTTATATAGTAAATGGTTGAAAAAGCAGGAACAATTAATAAAACAAAAAAATCAATTTGAACAAATGTCTCGATATGAAAAGGAACTTCGCTTAGAAAATATACATATGGTAGCTGGCGTTGATGAAGTCGGTAGAGGCCCCCTTGCAGGCCCGGTTGTAGCTGCTGCTGTTATTTTGAGTGAAGATTTTTTCTTACTAGGCTTAAATGATTCGAAAACATTGTCAGAAAAAAAGCGTGAGGAATTCTATCAAACAATCATGAATCAGGCATTAAGTGTGGGAATAGGCAGTGCTTCTGCAGCGGAAATAGATGAGTTTAATATTTATCAGGCTACAAAACTAGCGATGACAAGAGCTGTGCAGCAACTTTCAATCCGACCAGACTATTTATTAGTAGACGCAATGGAAATTCCGATTTCAATTCCGCAAAAAGCAATCATTAAAGGTGATGCAAAAAGCGTTTCAATTGCCGCAAGCTCCATCGTTGCTAAAGTGACGAGAGACCGCTATATGAAAGAATTAGGTGTGAAATATCCACAATATGGATTTGAAAATCATATGGGCTATGGAACAGCCTTTCATCTCGAAGCTATAAACAAATTTGGCATCATTGCTGAACATCGCCGTTCATTTGCACCTATTAAAGAGAGGGGTATTTTACCATGATACAATTTAATAGCCTCCAAACTTTATTCCAATCGGAAAACTTAAATACAGCTAAAATGCTCAATTTAAAAGCTGGCGATATTGTTAATGGCCAGATTGTAAAATTGTTCCCGGACAATTTAGCACTTGTGCAAATCGGTGCTATGAAGCTGAATGCGAAAGTTACTACTCCTCTTACCGAGAATACAAGATATTGGTTTCAAGTTGCAGCTAGTGCGCCTGTACTAGAGTTAAAGCTAGTAGATGACATACAGTCAGTAACAAAGGAAAACGGAAAAGGACAAGCCCCGATTTCTTACTTTCTTGAAAAAGCTGGACTCCCCGAAACGAAAGAAAATGCCCAATTGGTTAGAATGTTTTTAAATGAGAACCTCCCCTTTTCAAAAGAGGCGTTAAAAGCGGTTTCTGAATGGTTAACAGAAATAAATAAAGGAGACTTGCCAAAAGCATTTGAGGCGATAAAACTGGCGGTTCAAAAGCAGTTGCCTTTAACAGAAGCTGTGCTTAAAAGCTTATTGGCTTTGCAAACGGAAGAAACCATCTCTCATCAACTGCTTAAGGTTATTGATGCAATCAAAACTAACAGTCAAGAATCACAAACGATGAAGCTGCTGCAAATGACCTTGAGCCAACTTACAAGTCAAACAGTTGAAAATAAAATCGACAATTTGATGAGTAATTCTCCTGTAAATTGGAATAATGGTAAAGATGTAGTAAAAGTTCTAAAACAGCTTATCAATCATCTTGGCCTCCAGCATGAACATAATATTATGACAATGGAAGATGAACAATCTATTGAAAATAGGCTCTTAGCTTTAAAGCCGTTACTAATGAAGGCATTAAGCGAATCAAGTGATATGAAGCTAAATGAGAAGATTCAGCAACTATTATCGCGAATAACAGGCCAACAGCTTATAAATGTAGGACAAGAAGGGCCGATTCAGCAATTGCTTTTACAGCTTCCCATTATGCTTCATTCACATTCCAGCGATTTACTAATCCAATGGACTGGGAAAAAGCGTGAAAACGGACAAATTGATTCAGACCACTGTACCATTTTATTTTATATAGAATTAGTACAGTTACAAGAAATGCTCGTCGATGTTCGCGTTCAAAATCGAATTGTCACAATCCAAATTTACAATGACACACCTCAATTAGATGTTATTGTGAAAAAATATCAAATGGCACTAAAGGAGCAATTTGCTAACCTTCGTTATCATTTGTCCAGCATCGTTGTTACGAAACGGGAAGAAGTTCTTGATAAGAAAATAAATAGTATTCCAACTAAAATATTTTCGGCATTTCCACCAAGAACGAATGGAGTGGATATAAGAATATGAAAAATCATCATTTTGCTAAAAAAGAGGCTGTTGCTCTTTCTTATGATAGCCCCACCGATTATGCGCCAAAAGTAATCGCTAAAGGAAGGGGAGAAGTTGCCAACAATATTTTAGAAAATGCAAAAAAATTTAATATTCCGATTCAAGAAGATCCAACATTAGTTGAATTATTGGGCCAACTTGAAATTAATGAAACAATTCCTGAGGAACTATATCAAATTGTTGCCGAGTTGTTCGCTTTTATTTACCGAATCGACAAAATGCTCGAGAATAATGAAAAATAAATTTATTTAATAAGTTATATTGTCAAAATAAAACTATGGTTGACTTTTTTTGTAAATAGAAAAAATTTAAAAGGAGTTTATAAAATACTGTAGAATATAGACACTGGATAATAAACTACTATACAATATAACAGGTAGCCAAATTTGTCCAAAGTGTGTTAATAAGAGATAGGAGGATGAATGATGAATATTCACGAGTACCAAGGTAAAGAAGTCCTCAGACAATATGGGGTTGTCGTTCCAAATGGAAAGGTTGCCTTTACTGTTGAGGAAGCTGTGGAAGCAGCAAAAGCTTTAGATAGCAATATATGGGTAGTAAAAGCTCAAATTCATGCTGGTGGACGCGGGAAGGCAGGGGGAGTAAAAGTTGCCAAAAGCTTAGATGAGGTTAAACAGTATGCCTCAGAAATTCTAGGAAAAACACTTGTTACCCATCAAACAGGCCCAGAGGGAAAAGAAGTGAAACGTCTACTCATTGAAGAAGGCTGCGATATTAAGAAAGAATATTATGTCGGGCTCGTATTAGATCGGGCAACTTCCCATGTTGTCTTAATGGCCTCTGAAGAGGGAGGGACCGAAATCGAAGAGGTTGCAGCAGCTACGCCAGAAAAAATATTCAAAGAGGAAATTGATCCAGCTATTGGTTTACAAGCGTTCCAAGCGCGCCGTTTAGCTTATAAAATAAATATACCAAATGAATTAGTAAACAAAGCCGTGCAATTTATGATCGGCTTATATAATGCATACATCGATAAAGATTGTTCCATTGCCGAAATTAACCCACTAGTTGTTACTGGTGACGGGAATGTTATGGCTCTAGATGCAAAGTTAAACTTTGATTCAAATGCACTGTACCGTCATAAAGATGTTGTAGCTTACCGTGATTTGGAAGAAGAAGATCCAAAGGAAATTGAAGCATCAAAATATGATTTAAGTTATGTAGCATTAGATGGCAATATTGGCTGTATGGTAAACGGTGCTGGTCTGGCGATGTCGACGATGGATATTATTAAACATTATGGCGGCGATCCGGCTAACTTCCTAGATGTCGGCGGTGGTGCAACGGCAGAGAAGGTTACCGAAGCATTTAAAATCATCCTTTCAGATCCAAACGTAAAAGGTATTTTTGTCAATATTTTCGGCGGCATTATGAAGTGTGACGTCATTGCGACAGGTGTTGTAGAAGCAGCAAAGCAAGTTGGACTAACTGTTCCTTTAGTCGTTCGATTAGAGGGAACAAATGTTGATTTAGGAAAGAACATTTTAGCTGAATCTGATATTGAAATCGTTGCAGCAGAGTCTATGGCGGATGGTGCGCAAAAAATTGTATCTTTAGTTGGATAATTTAGGGGGAAATGTAAAACAAAGGGAGGATTTGTCGTGGGAATATTTGTTAACAAACACACAAAAGTAATTGTGCAGGGCATAACAGGGAAAACAGCCCGATTTCATACTGCACAAATGTTAGAATACGGAACAAAGATTGTCGGAGGAACTTCCCCTGGTAAGGGTGGTACAGAGGTAGAAGGTGTGCCTGTATTTGATACCGTTGAAGAGGCAGTGAAAAGAACCGGGGCAAACGCCTCCGTCATTTATGTTGCCGCACCATTTGCTGCTGATGCCATCATCGAGGCTGTAGACGCTGAAATTGATCTTGTTATTTGTATAACTGAGCATATCCCTGTCTTAGATATGGTAAAAGTAAAGCGCTATATGGAGGGCAAGAAAACACGCCTAGTCGGACCAAACTGCCCTGGTGTCATTACCGCTGATGAATGCAAAATCGGCATTATGCCTGGTTATATTCATAAAAAGGGTCATGTCGGTGTTGTTTCTCGCTCTGGAACACTAACATATGAAGCTGTACATCAATTAACACAAGCTAGTATCGGACAAACTTCGGCAGTAGGTATTGGCGGTGACCCTGTAAATGGAACAAACTTTATCGATGTATTGAAAGCATTTAATGAAGATGAAGAAACGTTAGCTGTCATCATGATTGGTGAAATTGGCGGGAATGCTGAGGAAGAGGCAGCAGAATGGGTTAAAGCTAATATGACAAAACCTGTTGTTGGCTTTATCGGCGGACGTACCGCACCACCTGGAAAACGTATGGGCCATGCAGGTGCGATTATTTCTGGTGGTAAAGGTACCGCAGATGAGAAAATTAGAGTAATGAATGAGTGTGGCATCAAAGTAGCCGAAACTCCTTCCGTTATGGGTGAAACTTTAATCTCCGTTTTAAAAGAAAAAGGTTTATACGAGAAGTGTAAAAATCTATAATAGAAAGGGGGCTAGTCCCCCTACTTTTATACTTTAAGAAAGTATAACTTTTCTAATAAGCGGAGGTTATAATGGAAAAGACGAAAATGCGTTTAGTTCATATTCATAGTTGTCTAGGAGTTGGCTGGAAATCAATCTATAAGTTTATTAAATTCGATTCATCACTTCAATCCATCTTCACATTAAGGAAACACCACTTTCCCTCTTTATTTCAAATGACAGAAAAAAATTCGCATTTATTTTTTACAGACTTGCATTCGAAATCAACTGCTGAAATTCTCGAAGACTTTGAAAAAGAGCAGACACATATTTTAACAATTTTTGATGATGAATATCCTGCCTATTTAAAACAAATATTCGATCCTCCATGGGTTTTATATTTAAAAGGAAGGAAATCACTCTTGGAAAGCAATTGCATCAGCGTAGTAGGTACGCGCACTCCTTCGCCATATGGGTATCACGCGCTGAAGATGCTAATTCCGCCCCTTGTAAAAAACAACTGGACGATTGTTAGCGGTCTCGCTAATGGAGTTGATACGGCTGCACACGTAATAGCCATCAAAGAAAAAGGCAATACAATTGCCGTATTAGGTTCGGGTTTTAACAACATTTACCCGATGAACAATCATATCCTCGCAACAGAAATGTCTACTAAACAATTACTCTTATCAGAATTCCCACCAAATCGAAAGGCCGAAAAATGGCATTTTCCATTAAGAAATCGAATGATTAGCGGCTTATCAAGAGGAACATTGATCATTGAAGCGAAAGAACGTAGCGGCTCTTTAATAACAGCTGAGCAAGCATTGGAGCAAGGAAGGGAGGTTTTCGCTGTGCCTGGTTCTATCTTTGACCCGAATTGCCGCGGCACAAACCGCCTAATTCAACAAGGAGCAAAATTAGTCATAAATGCCGCAAATATTATGGAAGAATTTTGAGTTAAACTATACATTAAATTGGTAAAATGTGAAATGATGTTTGACAAAAGTATGGAAAGTATTTAATAATAATGAAGATTTTATTTTATTTTTACCTCGCTAGGGGGGATGGTAGATGGCAGATTTTTTAGTAATTGTTGAATCGCCAGCAAAAGCGAAAACAATTGAGCGTTATCTTGGACGTAAATATAAAGTGAAAGCATCAATGGGCCATGTTCGTGATTTACCGAAAAGTCAAATGGGTGTTGATATAGAACATCAATTTGAACCGAAGTATATTACAATTCGTGGGAAAGGACCTGTATTAAAAGAGTTGAAAGCCGCAGCAAAAAAAGCGAAGAAAATCTTTCTCGCAGCCGACCCGGACCGCGAAGGGGAAGCGATTGCTTGGCACTTAGCCCATACACTTAATATTGATGAGAATTCTAATTGTCGTGTTGTCTTTAATGAGATAACAATGGATGCGGTTAAAGATGCCTTCAAACATCCAAGGCCTATTAATATCGATTTAGTAAACTCACAGCAAGCAAGGAGAATATTAGATCGACTTGTCGGCTATAATATTAGCCCGATTTTATGGAAAAAGGTAAAAAAGGGGTTAAGTGCAGGACGTGTGCAATCTGTTGCAGTACGCTTAATCATTGACCGTGAAAAAGAAATTGCACAATTTATACCTGAAGAGTATTGGTCCATTAATGGAATGTTCGATGCGGGTGGCGAAACGTTTGAAGCAAACTTCTTCGGAATTGACGGCAGTAAGCTCGATTTACATAACGAAGATGAAGTGAACAATGTTTTGAATCGTATAAAGGGCAATCAGTTCACAGTTGAATCAGTAAAAAAGCGAGAAAGAAAGCGCAATCCAGCTGTACCGTTTACAACGTCTTCCTTGCAACAGGAAGCAGCGAGAAAATTAAACTTTCGTGCAAAAAAAACGATGATGATTGCTCAGCAGCTTTATGAAGGTATTGATTTAGGAAAAGAAGGCACTGTTGGTCTAATTACCTATATGAGAACGGATTCCACTAGAATTTCGGAGACAGCGCAAACAGAAGCTTACCAATATGTAGAAGCAGAATTTGGAAAAGACTATACAGCACCGTCTGTTAAAAAACCTGAGAAGAAGGCGGCCAATGCTCAAGATGCGCATGAAGCGATTAGGCCTACTTCCATTTTAAGGACGCCGAACAGCCTTAAAGCTATTTTAAGCCGTGACCAATTAAGACTTTATAGACTTATCTGGGAACGCTTCGTTGCCAGTCAAATGGCACCGGCGGTCATGGATACGATGACTGTTGACATTGTCAATGAGGGAGTCATTTTCCGTGCGAATGGTTCGAAAGTCAAGTTTCCAGGTTTTATGAAAGTGTATATTGAAGGAAATGATGACAATACAAATGATGAGGATAAGCTGCTTCCGGATATAATGGAAGGAATGTCAGTTGTTTCAAAGGAAATTGACCCGAAGCAGCACTTTACACAGCCGCCGCCAAGGTATACGGAAGCGAGGCTTGTAAAAACTTTAGAAGAGCTCGGAATTGGCAGACCATCAACATTTGCGCCAACTTTGGATACAATTCAAAAACGGGGCTATGTGGCTTTAGAAAATAAACGCTTTATCCCAACGGAACTAGGAACGATTGTCCTTGAATTAATTATGGGATTTTTCCCGGAGATTTTGGATTTGGAATTTACTGCAAAAATGGAAACAAGTCTTGATGAAATTGAAGAAGGCCAAACAAATTGGGTGCAAATTATTGATGAGTTTTACAGTGATTTTGAAAAGCGATTGAAAGTGGCAGAAAAAGAAATGCAAGAAGTAGAAATAAAGGATGAACCTGCTGGGGAAGATTGTGAACATTGCGAGCATCCAATGGTTTATAAAATGGGGCGTTTTGGAAAATTCATGGCCTGCTCCAATTTTCCCGAATGCCGAAACACAAAAGCAATCGTTAAAGAAATCGGTGTAAAATGCCCAAGCTGTAAAGAAGGCAATATAATAGAAAGAAAAAGTAAGAAAAAGCGGATTTTTTATGGTTGTGACACATATCCTAACTGTGAATTTTTATCATGGGATAAGCCGCTCGCTCGTTTATGTCCTAAATGCAATGGTTTATTAGTGGAAAAGAAAACGAAGCAAGGTATGCAAGTTCAATGTGCGAACTGTGACTACAAAGAAGAACCACAACCATAATATTATCAGTTTTACGACATCTACTGGAGGGCTCAATCTTGACTCAAAATTTTATTACGATTATCGGTGCGGGGCTTGCTGGAAGTGAAGCGGCATGGCAAGCAGCCAATCGTGGTGTTAAAGTGCATCTTTATGAAATGAGACCCGTAAAGCAAACCCCCGCCCACGAAACTGGGCAATTCGCGGAATTAGTTTGCAGCAACTCTCTTAGAGCTAATACATTAACGAACGCGGTTGGTGTATTAAAAGAAGAAATGCGTCAACTTCATTCCGTTATCATCAGCTCTGCAGATGAATGTGCTGTACCTGCAGGGGGAGCGTTAGCTGTGGATCGCCATGAATTTTCTGAAAGGGTGACCAAAAAGATTAAAGGTCACCCAAACATTACTGTTTTTAATGAAGAGGTGCAAATCATTCCAGATGGAATTACGATTATAGCTTCTGGTCCCTTAACCTCAGCTACGTTATCAGAGCAAATTAAACAGTTGACAGGGGAAGATTATTTTTATTTTTATGATGCTGCTGCGCCGATTATTGAAAAAGATAGTATAAATATGGAAAAGGCCTATATTAAATCAAGATACGACAAAGGTGAAGCGGCATACATTAATTGTCCGATGAGCGAGGAAGAATTTCAGGCTTTTTATGAGGCCTTAGTCACAGCTGAAACGGTACCGTTAAAAGAATTTGAAAAAGAAATCTTCTTTGAAGGTTGTATGCCAATTGAAGTGATGGCAAACCGTGGCCAAAAGACGCTGCTTTTTGGCCCGTTAAAACCTGTTGGATTAGAGGATCCAAGAACAGGGAAAAGGCCATTTGCTGTTGTCCAGCTTAGACAAGATAATGCGGCAGGTACGCTTTATAATATAGTTGGGTTTCAAACACATTTAAAATGGGGTGCGCAAAAAGATGTCATTCGTTTCATTCCTGGTTTGGAAAACGCTGAAATCGTCCGTTATGGTGTGATGCACCGCAATACTTTTATAAATTCACCTAATTTGTTAAAACCTACTTATCAGTTAAAAAGTGATGAACAGAAATTTTTTGCGGGACAGATGACAGGGGTTGAGGGTTACGTTGAATCTGCAGCATCAGGGTTAGTAGCAGGATTAAATGCAGCAAGATTGTCGCAAGGCCAAAGCGCTATAACGTTTCCGGAAGAAACAGCGATTGGCGGCATGGCGAACTACATTACAACGGCTTATGCTAAAAGCTTCCAGCCAATGAATGCAAATTTCGGATTATTCCCACCGCTTCCGCAAAAAATTAAGAACAAACAGGAGAGATATGAAAAGCTTGCTGAACGGGCGTTAAAGTCCATTCAGAATTTTGTGAATTCTTTATAAAAAGTTTGCAATTTACTATAGCAGTATGGTAAGATTTATGAGGCTATACAGTGTTATTTGCAAAAGTGTACTTTCGAAGCAGCAGGAAATTAAATATTTGCTGCTGTTTTCTATGCTTGGATTTTCACAATCATATTGGGGGGCTTTTATGAGTTCATCATTTCATGCAACCACGATTTTTGCGATACACCATAATGGTAAATGTGCGATGGCCGGGGACGGTCAGGTTACATTAGGCAATGCGGTTATTATGAAACATTCTGCACGTAAAGTTCGTAAATTATATAATGAAAAAGTGATTGCAGGCTTTGCAGGCTCAGTTGCCGATGCTTTTACATTATTTGAGAAATTTGAAGGACGATTAGAGGAGTACAATGGCAATCTCCAACGTGCGGCCGTTGAACTGGCAAAGGAATGGCGCAGCGACAAAGTTTTGCGACAATTAGAAGCAATGCTCATTGTTATGAATGAGGATTATCTGCTTTTAATATCTGGAACAGGTGAAGTTATTGAACCGGATGATGGTATTTTAGCGATTGGGTCTGGCGGGAATTATGCTTTATCCGCTGGAAGAGCTTTAAAGCGCTATGCTGGTGAGCACCTATCTGCTAAAGAAATTGCCAAATCCGCTTTACAAATCGCTGCTGAAATTTGTGTTTATACAAATAACCATATCATTGTGGAAGAACTTTAAGCTGGAGGGATCAATGATGAAGAAGGATTTAACTCCACGTCAAATTGTTGAACGTCTTGACCAATTTATTGTCGGGCAAGACAAGGCAAAACGTGCGGTAGCTGTTGCCTTAAGAAATCGCTATCGCCGCACCTTATTAGATGACAAACTTCGTGATGAGGTTACACCTAAAAATATTTTAATGATTGGGCCTACTGGTGTTGGGAAAACTGAAATTGCTAGGAGACTTGCGAAACTAGTTGGAGCACCGTTTATAAAAGTTGAAGCAACGAAATTTACCGAAGTTGGCTATGTTGGTAGGGATGTGGAATCAATGGTTCGTGATTTAGTTGAAACCTCAATCCGCTTAGTGAAAGAAGAAAAAATGCAAAGTGTCCGCACAAAAGCGGAGGAAAACGCCGACAAACGAATCGTTGAATTGTTAGTTCCAGCTAAAGAGAAACAAACACAATATCGAAATCCATTAGAAATGTTGTTTGGTGGTCAAAATCAAACGCAAGATTATAATAAAGAGCATTCCGATGATGTAGATATCGCACAAAAAAGAAAGCAAATGGCCCATAAATTAGCGCTCGGTGAGTTAGAAGATCATCTTGTTACCGTTGAGGTTGAAGAACAACAGCCATCAATGTTCGACCTTTTGCAAGGATCTGGAATGGAGCAAATGGGTATGAATATGCAGGAGACGTTAGGCTCTTTAATACCAAAAAAGAAAAAGAAGCGCAAACTTACTGTTAGAGAAGCTCGGAAAGTATTGACACAGGATGAAGCAAATAAATTAATCGATATGGATGAAGTTACTAGTGAAGCTGTTTCAAAGGCTGAACAAATGGGGATTATTTTTATCGACGAAATTGATAAAATTGCTGGTAAAAACCAACATTCTGCAGATGTTTCTCGTGAGGGAGTCCAACGTGATATTTTACCGATTGTCGAGGGATCAACAGTTGTAACGAAATATGGACCTGTGAAGACAGATCATGTTTTATTCGTAGCAGCAGGGGCATTCCATATGGCTAAGCCTTCTGATTTGATACCGGAGCTGCAAGGACGTTTTCCAATCCGTGTCGAACTTACTAGTTTGTCTGTCGATGATTTCGTTCGAATCTTAACGGAGCCAAGCAATGCCCTTCTAAAACAATATGAGGCATTATTACAGACCGAAGGTATAAAACTTGAATTTTCTGACGATGCTATTCGTAAGATTGCGACAATTGCGTATGAGGTTAATCAAGAAACAGATAATATCGGGGCAAGGCGGCTTCATACAATATTAGAACGGCTTTTAGAAGATCTATCATTTGAGGCATCAGATATCAACCTTGAAATGGTTATGATTACGCCGGAGTATGTAGAAGAAAAATTAAGTACAATCGCAAGAAATAAGGATTTAAGTCAATATATATTGTAATTATCGGTTCGATTGTAGGAGGGGTAAAAAATGAGGTTACTTGATAAAACTAGACAAATTAATGCGATGCTGCAAAAAGTTGGGGGAAAACCAGTAAACTTCAAAGAAATGGCTGAAACTTTAAGTGATGTCATTGAGGCGAATGTTTATGTTGTAAGTAGACGCGGAAAATTATTAGGCTTTGCAATTAAACAGCAAATTGAGAATGAAAGAATGAAATTGATGTTAGAAGAACGGCAGTTTCCGACCGAATATACAAATAATTTATTTAATGTAACGGAGACATCGGCGAACATCGGCATCAACAGTGAATACACAGCTTTTCCTGTTGAAAATAGCGACATTTTCCAAGCGGGTTTAACAACAATCGTTCCGATTAATGGTGGCGGTGAGCGTTTAGGCACGTTAATTCTCGCCAGAGTACAAGATGCTTTTTCGGATGATGACTTGATTTTAGCTGAATATGGGGCAACTGTAGTTGGAATGGAAATTCTTCGCGAAAAGGCTGAAGAAATTGAAGAGGAAGCAAGAAGCAAAGCGGTAGTCCAAATGGCAATAAGTTCATTGTCATATAGTGAGTTAGAAGCCATTGAGCATATTTTTGATGAACTTGACGGCAATGAAGGACTTTTAGTTGCAAGTAAAATTGCTGACCGTGTCGGTATCACGCGTTCCGTAATCGTTAACGCTTTAAGGAAATTAGAAAGTGCGGGTGTCATTGAATCACGCTCACTTGGAATGAAAGGTACTTATATTAAAGTATTAAATGATAAATTTTTAATTGAATTGTCAAAATTAAAAACAAATTAAATGAAAAAGGCTGTTATATTAGTGATGGCGCCGACTTTTCATACGTTAAATAAGCGGTATGTATGTTGGTGTTTTTGAAACTAGTATAGACAGTCTTTTCTTTTTGTATTATATTAGTAAAATAGGTATTTTTTCCTATTTTTTTAATACATCTGTCGACAACACGATTTTTCTGTTATATTTTGTTTATAAATGATTTATAATAAATTTAAATGTATTCATTCATGGGAACATTTACTTAAATCTTTTGGACTACATACATAGTAAAATGATGGGTGAGGGGATTTATTATGAAACTATTTTCAAATTCTATAAAATTATTAGAGAATGCTTCGACATATTCAGCGTTAAAGCAAAGAGTAATATCAAACAATATTGCAAATGTCCACACTCCAAACTTTAAAGCTCAGGAAGTAAGTTTTAAAACAGAATTGGACCGGGCGACATTACAAGCAAATCGCACTGATTACCGACATTTTGAATTTAAGCAAAGAAATTCAAAAATTGAAGTGAACACGAGAGCCACTACCTCCTATAACCATAATGGAAACAATGTTGATATTGATAAGGAAATGGTAGAAATGGCTGAAAATCAAATTTACTATTATGTTATAGTCGATAGGTTGAATGGAAAGTTTAATGCTTTGAAGGAAGCTTTAAAAGGGGGTAACTCATAATGCGCGTTTTTAATGGAATGAATATATCCGCTTCTGCGCTTACAGCACAGCGCTTTCGCATGGATGTTATTTCATCGAATATGGCCCATGCCGAAACGACAAGAGCGGATTTTGTAAATGGCGAGTGGCAGCCCTATCGTAGAAAAATGGTTGATCTTGAACCAGTTTCAGGCTCTTTCAATGGTTATTTAAATAAGGCAATGAAAGAATCTTCTACTCCAGGAAAAGGTGTAAGAGTAAGAGCCGTTGTTGAAGATGAAACGCCATTTAAAATGGTTTATAACCCCGACCATCCAGATGCAAATGTAGATGGATATGTTGCAATGCCAAATGTAGATCCTTTAAAGGAAATGGTAGATTTAATGAGTGCTACAAGATCATACGAGGCGAATGTGACAGCTTTTAACGCAACGAAGGGCATGATGATGAAAGCGTTAGAAATCGGGAAATAATAGGAGGAGTCATTTAAGTGGAACGAATTTCACCCATTAAATTTAATGAACCAGTTAACATAATGAATAATCAAACTACACCGAAGGTTACCGCAGCTGATGTTAATAAAAAATTTACAAATGCATTGAAAAACGCCATTAACGAACTGAACACGGCACAGTTACAATCAGATATCACTACAGAAAAGTTTGTAAAAGGCGAAATAACGGATCTTCATGATGTTATGATTGCATCGCAAAAGGCGAGCATTACGATGCAAGCAACGATAGAAGTGCGAAATAAAGTCATTGATGCATATAGAGAAATCATGAGAATGCAAGTGTAAGCTGTTTTTTTTTAGAGAAAAGATTACTAGAGGAATACGCTGGGGGCTATTATGAACGAGAAGCTACTAAACTTCAAAAATAAAGCATTAGATTTTTGGAATGCTAGAACAAAAAAACAACAGATTATTATCGCTGGTTCTGCAGCTTCCATTATTGTCCTTCTTGTTCTCGTTTCAATTTTTGCTTCAAGACCGGATCTCGTCCCTCTTTATAGCAATTTATCTCCTAGGGAAACTGGGCAAATAAAAGCGACATTGGATTCAAAAGGAATTCAGAATGAAATTACAAATGGTGGTACATCTATCTCAGTACCGAAAGAGATGGTAGAGGCACTCACTGTTGAATTAGCAGCAGAAGGTATACCTGAGAGCGGAGAACCTTATTTTTCTTCCTTCGGTGAAGGCGGATTTGGGATGACTCAAGAAGAATTTGAAATGAAGAAAAATGCGGCTGTTCAAAATGAATTAAAAAGGTTAATCAAGCGCTTTGACGGTGTTCAAGATGTAGAGGTGATGATTTCACTGCCAAAGCAAAGTGTCTTTATTGGTGAACAGCAAGGGACTGCTTCAGCATCGATTGTAATTCATCAAAAACCAGGCTATAAATTCAAGGATGAACAGATTGAAGCCCTTTATCATCTAGTTTCAAAAAGTGTTGCTAACTTGCCTATTGAAGATATCGTCATTACGAACCAATATTTTGAGAATTTAGACCCGAAAAAATTATTTGCCTCTCAAAATGGTGCCTCGGCTAATTTTAACGACCAGTATGAGATTCAAAAGCAAATAGAAAGAGATATTCAAAATCGGGTTCAACAAATGCTTGGGCTAATGATGGGAAGAGATAAAGTAATCGTGGCAGTGACGGCCGATATTGATACGTCAAAGGTTAATACAAAGAGTGACATTGTAAAACCAATTGACGAGGAAAATATGAAAGGGATTGCAATAGCTGCAGAAAAAATAACGGAATCATATACAGGTAACGGCAATCCACCAGGGGGAGTTCCCGGTACAGGACAAGCAGATATACCAAATACGTATGTAGAACAAAATGGACAAAATGGAAATTATGAAAATATTGAAGAAAAAATTAATTATGATGTAACGAGAATTGCCGAAACGGTCGAAGGTTCTCCTTACAAAGTGAAAGATTTAGGAATTCAAGTAGCGATTGATAATACCGATTTAGATGAACAAACAATGCAAACGCTGGGGACAGAAATTCAAAATATGTTAAATGGAATTATTCAAACAACGATTGATAATAAAGAAGCTAACTTAGCTGGAAAAGTAAATGTAACTTGGCAAGCATTCAATGGTATTGAAAAGCTACCAGAACCAACACTTATGGATATGCTTCGCAACAATTTACTACTTATTATCGTTGGTGTTTTACTATTATTGGCTATCATTCTTGCAATTATCTTCTTACTTCGCCGCCGCAAGAACAAACAAGAGCTCGAAGATTTGGCAGCTATACAAGAAGTAGCTTCGGCTGATATTCCTGATATTAATACAGAACAGGAAACGGAAGGCGTTGCAAGGAGAAAACAGCTTGAAAAAATGGCAAAAGAAAAACCTGATGAATTTGCAAAATTATTACGATCATGGTTGGCTGAAGAGTAGGGGGACTCAATATGGCTAGAAATTCTGAGGGGTTAACAGGAAGACAAAAAGCGGCTATACTCCTAATTTCTCTTGGACCAGAAGTGTCTGCACAAGTTTATAAACATTTATCAGAGGAAGAAATAGAAAAGCTGACGCTAGAGATTTCAAGCGTAAAAAAAGTTGATACAAAACAAAAAGAAGAAGTTCTTGAACAATTTCATCAAATCGCTCTTGCGCAAGAATATATTTCACAAGGCGGTATTGGTTATGCGAAGACCGTATTAGAGAAAGCGTTAGGGGTGGAACAAGCGGCATCAATTATTAATCGCTTGACATCATCTTTACAAGTGAAGCCCTTTGATTTTGCTAGAAAAGCAGAAGCTGGGCAAATCTTGAACTTTATTCAAAACGAGCATCCGCAAACTATTTCGTTAATCTTATCTTATCTTGATCCAGAAAAAGCTGGGCAAATCTTGTCTGAGTTACCACAAGAAATGCAAGCAGATATCGCCAAGCGGATTGCTATAATGGATAGTACATCACCGGAAATCATTAATGAGGTTGAGCAAATCCTAGAGCGAAAGCTGTCTACAACGGTAACGCAAGACTACACACAAACCGGTGGGATTGAGGCTGTTGTTGAGGTGCTCAATGGTGTAGACCGAAGCACGGAACGAACCATTTTAGATGCCTTAGAGATTCAAGATCCAGAGCTTGCGGAAGAGATTAAAAAGAGAATGTTTGTCTTTGAAGATATCGTTACACTTGATAATCGCGCGATTCAACGTGTTATTCGTGATTGTGAGAATCAAGATTTAATGCTTGCGCTTAAAGTAGCAAGTGAAGAAGTTAGAGAAATTGTCTTTAAAAACATGTCAAAGCGGATGGCAGATACTTTCAAGGAAGAGATGGAATATATGGGGCCTGTTCGTCTTCGTGACGTTGAAGAAGCACAGACGAGAATTGTGGCTACAATTAGACGATTGGAAGAAGCCGGAGAAATCGTAGTTGCCCGCGGCGGAGGGGATGATATTATTGTCTAGAGTAATCAAATCTCCTTTTGCAAAAACAGAGGAAGGGAATACAAGGGTCATATCATTAAAGCCGTTTCCGTGTGAACGTACCTTCTTTGAGGAAAATAACGATGTTGATGAATTAACAGGAAACGAATTTGACCTTAAAGAAGCTGAGGAGCAAGCAGAAGCAATTATTAGAGAGGCTGAAAAAGAGGCCCTCACAATTTTAAAAGAAGCAGAAAGCCGTCTCCAGGAAATAATGCATCAAATTGAAACAGAAAAAGAAAACTGGGAAACGGAAAAAGAACATTGGATTGAGGTAGCGAAACAAGAAGGTTATACCGAGGGGTTAAATCTTGGCAAACACGATGGCTTTAATGAGTATAAAATGTTAATTAATCTTGCTAAAGAGACTGTAGATTTAAGTAAACAAGATTATCTTAAAAACATTGAACAATCTGAAACGACGATTCTTCACTTAGGTTTAAAAACAGCCGAAAAAATAATCGGTTTTACGCTCGATTTAAATCCCGAAACTTTTTTAAATCTCGTGAAACGAGTCATTAAAGAGGTAAAAGACCATCAAGACGTGCGAATTCATATCCATCCAGTCTATTATGATTTGCTTTTATCACAAAAAGAAGAAATAAAAAACTTTTTTACTAATCCGACAACAGAGCTTTATATTATCCCTAATGATGAGCTTGAACAAACAGATTGTATCATCGAATCATCATTCGGAAGGATTGACGCAAGCGTTGATACACAGCTGCATGAAATGAAGTCTAAGCTACTCCAATTATTGGAGGGGGAAATGGAAGATGAAGGCTACTAATCTTAGCTCTCTTATTGATACGATTGATACATTTAAAAGATATGGTCGAGTTACTAGAGTGATTGGCCTTATGATTGAATCACGGGGGCCAGAAAGCTCTATCGGAGATCTTTGCTATATTCATGTAGGGATTAAGAAAAAGCGCATCATTCGAGCTGAAGTAGTAGGATTTCGCGACTCTTTTGTCTTGCTTATGCCCTACACAAATATTCAGGAAATTTCACCTGGTTGCCTTGTTGAGGCAACGGGAGATGCCCTGCAAATAAAAGTTGGCTCAGGGCTTATTGGCAAAGTTTTAGATCCACTTGGATTTCCGATGGATGAAAGTCCACTTCCAAAGGGCTTATCATCAGCAGCAACGGATCAAGAGCCGCCAAATCCGATGAAACGACCACCGATTTCTGAAGAAATGGAAGTTGGGGTTCGAGCGATTGATAGTACATTAACAGTAGGGAAAGGACAAAGGCTTGGAATCTTTGCTGGTAGTGGTGTTGGGAAAAGTACTTTAATGGGTATGATTGCCCGCAATACGGAAGCAGATATAAATGTTATTGGTTTAATTGGTGAGCGCGGCCGTGAGGTTAGAGAATTCATTGAAAGAGACTTAGGAGAAGAAGGGCTAAGACGATCTGTTGTTGTTTGTGCGACATCTGATCAACCGGCGCTCATGAGACTTAAAGGGGCCTATACGGCTACAGCGATTGCGGAATATTACCGTGACCAAGGCTACAATGTCATGATGATGATGGACTCGGTCACACGTGTAGCGATGGCGCAAAGGGAAATCGGCTTAGCGACTGGGGAGCCGCCAACGACTAAAGGGTACCCTCCTTCTGTATTTGCTATTTTACCGAAACTCCTTGAGCGTACAGGCACGAACGAAAAAGGTTCAATTACAGCCTTTTATACTGTACTTGTTGACGGGGACGATATGAATGAACCGATTGCCGATGCGGTCCGAGGGATTTTGGATGGACACTACGTTTTGGACAGAGCCCTAGCTAATAAAGGCCATTACCCAGCTATTAATGTGTTAAAAAGCGTAAGCCGTGTCATGAATAATATTGTAACGAAAGAGCATCGCAAAGCTTCTGAGAGATTAAGAGATTTGCTTGCCACCTATATTGAATCCGAAGATTTAATCAATATCGGGGCATATAAGCGCGGTTCTTCTAAGACGATTGATGAAGCAATTCGGTTTTATCCGAAAATCATTTCATTTCTTAAACAGGAAACAGACGAAAATGTGAAGAAAAGCGATTCCATATCAACCCTCATTCAGTTATTCGAGAATGATGTGTAATTTTTGGGGGGAATATTGTTGTCATTTAAATATAAATTTGAGAAATTATTAACAATTAAAGAAAACGAAAAAGATATGGTAATTGGTGAATACAATGAGGCTGTACATAAATTTGAGACAGCTGCAACAAAGCTTTATGAATTGCTGAAACAAAAGGAAGATGTCGAAGCACAGCAAAATAGCCAATTCCAATCGGGTTTGTATATTGGTCAAATTCAAAGCCAACAGCGCTTTATGTTGCTGCTTGAAAAATCAATCGGCGAATCTCAGCTTCAAGTTGCAAAAACAAGAAAAAATATGGAATTAAAACAGCAGCTTCTTCTTGAAAAAAATATTGAAGTGAGAAAGTATGAAAAAATAAGAGAAAAAGCCCGAGATGCCTACATCCAGCTTGAAAAAGCAGAAGAGAATAAATTAATGGATGAAATCTCGATTCAACAATTCATGTATCGGGGAAATTAGGTGTTTATATGAGTAATAGTAAAGAGCAGCAACTACCAAATACTAGTCATGTAGAAGCAGAAGGCGAAAAGAAATATAGCAAATTGCAATGGCTTTTTGCATGTTTTATTATTCCGCTTTTATTTGCCATCGTTGTAGCCCTCGTCGTTATGACAGTTACAGGGTTTAATGTCTTTGATTTAGCTCATAAGTACAGTGGCAAAATACCTGTGGTATCGTCAATCATGGCAGGTGACAAAACAAAATCGAAGACAACAACTGAAAATATCCATTCATTAAAAGCGACGATTGAGGATCAAAAAGTTGAAATTGAAGATTTGAAAGCAGAAATTGAAAGTAAGCAAAACGATTTGCAAGTATCACAAGAAGAAATCGACGACCTTAATAAAAAGCTGCAAGCTTTGCAGAAGAAACAAGAGAAGGCTACGGTAAGGCTTGATGAGGTTGTAAAAGTGTACGAGACGATGTCAGCGAAAAAATCAGCTGAAATCTTTGCAAACATGAAAAATGAAGATGTCCTTGAAATTTTAATTAGAATGAATAACGCGGCCCGTGCAGCTGTATTGGAGAAAATGGACCCAGTTAAAGCAGCAGACTTAACTGTTTTATTAAAAGCGGAGGAAGAAAAGACTTCCACCGAAATTAATAATGGTTAAGAATTGTAAAGAATGGAATTTTGAAAGGAGGTGAGAAAATGAATGCGACAACTTTATTTATGGGAAATCAAGCAACTTTTCAAAAGACACAAAAGGCGGATTATTCGAAACACGTAGAAACACAACGTAAAACGAGCGAGCAGCCAAGCCGATTTGCGAAAATGTTACATGAGAATGTAAGCAGTTCCCGAAGTGCTGAAGCTACCAAAAAAACAGTTAGAAATACGACTGCTTCTACGTCAAACGAAAACAGCCAAGCTGCTGAATCGACACAGTTTACATTACGTCAATTGCAGACAGCGGTCGAACAATTGCTAGAAATGATTCCGATCGATGAAGGTTTTATTGATCCTAAGCTATTGCAAGACCCAAATGTGTTGGCATTTTTGAAGCAAATGCCGCAAGAAGTTCAGGAGCTTTTAACAAGTTTTATTCAATCAGGCCAATCCTTTGAAGAGTTATTGGCACAAACAAAGACTGACAGTCAAGCACAGCTTGGACTTTTGCTTTTGACGCTTTATCAGCTAAAGAGTAAAGGACAATTACCAGAAGAGTTCAAGCAAACAGATGGATTAAAGACAGACCAATTTCTTTTAAGTAAGCTTGCTGAAATGGTGGACAAGAAAAGTAATGGTGACGATGAGCAACTGTCTAAACTAGATAAAAATGAGCTTAGACAAATTGTTCAACGGGTACTATATACGGATGCAAGTAATCAAAGTGACGCAAATAATAGCGGTAATCAAAAAGAGTCTTTAGGTAAAGGAATGCCATTTGTTGATGGAACAACTCCAAAAGGAATCGATGAAGGAACGTTTGATCAGCTTATTGCAAGTTCGATTAAAGAGGGTGGCTCCGTTAACCGTATTCAACAGTATGTACTAAATGTTCAGCAGCAAGAAGGTTCTGAATTGCCAGAGGATCAAATTTTAAAGCAATTGAACAATATTATGAAACAAAGCAAATTCAGCACATTGCCTAATGGAACAAACCAATTAATGATTCGGTTGAATCCTGCCCATTTAGGTACATTGATGATTAAGCTGATTGAAACAAATGGGGAAATGAGCGCCCGCATTATAGCTTCATCATTGGCAGCCAAACAAGTCATTGAAGGAAACATGAACTCATTAAAGCATGTTTTCACAACACAAAATATTAATGTTGAAAAATTTGAGATTCAATATCAAGGTGATCGCCAGTTTGATGATGCCAATAAGAATAATGGTCAAGATGGAAACCAGTCTAAACAGAAACAGCAAGATGAACTAAAACAAAATAGCAACGAGGAGGATTCCTCTGAGCAAAATTCGTTTAAGGATGAATTATTAAATTTAATCGTGTAGGAATGAGGTGAAAGGAAATGACATATGCGATTGACGACCCAAGCCTGTATTATGATTATCACAAACAGACGCAGAGGAAGGCACCGGTAAAAGATCTTGGGAAGGACGAATTTTTAAAAATATTAATGGTACAGCTGGCAAACCAAGATCCATTAAACCCAATGGAAGATAAAGAATTTATCGCCCAGATGGCCCAGTTTTCCACGTTGGAACAAATGACAAGGATGACTGCAAGCTTCGAGAAATTTATGGAATTCCAAAAGACGAATGTCTTAGCATCTTATGTAGACTGGATTGGCAAAGAAGTAGACTGGGAAATCGTTACGGCAAATTATGATGCTGACGGTAATGAATTAGACCCAACGATTGAAAAAGGTTCAGGCCAAATTAAATCAGTTAATGTCGCACCAAATGGTGTTGTTGAGCTTCATTTAGATGATGGCAGAGTCATCTACCAAGATGAAGTGAAAAGCGTTAAAAACCAAAACAACGGTGCATATGATAATCAATTGTCAATGTCAAGCCAAATGGTTGGGATGAGAATCTCTTGGATGAATAAGTATGATGAAGAAGTCGATTCAATTATTACATCCGTAATTATGAAAAATGGCAAAATATCGTATGGGCTTGATGATGGTACTGTTATAAAAGGCGAACAAATTATAAAAATCGCGAAAAATACTGCGGATAATATAGCACCCCCTGCTTTAGATGAAGAACAGCTACCTGAAAATGAAGGGTCAGCAAATACTGAAGCTGGAAGTGGCGATGCAACCGATAATACCGCTAACGAAATTGTTGAACCAAATGAAGAGACAACCTCGGAATAGGTGGTGGAGAAATGGATCATCGAATACATCAAGTAAACTACCATCCACTCACACAGATTAAACAGCAGCACGTAAGAAAGCCGCTTGAACAAAATGGCCCATCATTTAAACAGTTGTTAGGGACATTTCAAGAGGAGTCAACCTTAAAGATTAGTAAGCATGCTGAAAAACGGTTAAACGAAAGAAATATTAAAATCGATGAAGCACTTTGGCAAAAAATCGAACAAAAAGTGAATGAAGCAAAAGGTAAAGGCGTCAGTGACTCATTAGTTGTTACAGACAAAGCAGCCTTCATTGTCAGTGCGAAAAACAACACCGTCATTACAGCAATGGACAGAAACGAAGCAAGCTCACAAATTTTCACAAATATTAATGGCACCATTTTGATTTAAAAGTTTGATAGATTAAGAGCTGGACCGTAAGGAAGCTCAAATTATACACTGCCGACCGATTGACGCAGTGAAATTAAAACAAAAAGGAGCAAAAATTATGTTACGTTCAATGTATTCAGGTATTTCTGGAATGAAAAACTTTCAAATTAAGTTAGACGTCATCGGCAACAATATTGCCAATGTTAATACGTATGGGTTTAAAAAAGGTAGAACAACCTTTAAGGATTTAGTAAGCCAGCAAGTTGCCGGGGCAACTGCGCCAACTGCAGATGGAAAAGGTGGTGTTAACCCAAGACAAGTTGGTTTAGGAAGTGCCCTAGCATCCATTGACACTATTGATACACAAGGAAGTTCAATGACAACTAGTAGACCTTTAGACTTAATGATTTCCGGTGATGGTTATTTTATGGTGTCTGATGGTACGAACACTTATTATACACGGGCTGGTAATTTTTATTTTGATGCAGCAGGGAACATTGTAAATGCAGATGGATTATATTTAACAACTGATGGAAAAGCAAAAATAAATATTCCTACTACTGGGACAAATGCGGTTGATTCATTCAGTATTGGTGCGAATGGAGTGGTAACTACAACAACTGGTAATACCGTTGCTACTGTTGGGACAATAAACTTATGGAGTTTTGAGAATCCGGGGGGGCTTGAAAAAATAGGTGATAGTTTATATATACCTTCAGCAAACTCTGGTACTGGTGCACAAGGTCAACCTGGAACTCCTGGTTATGGTGACATTGTCGCGGGTGCTCTCGAAATGTCGAACGTTGACTTATCTGAAGAGTTCACAGAAATGATTGTCGCGCAACGTGGTTTCCAAGCAAATACAAAAATTATTACAACATCAGACGAAATCTTGCAAGAATTAGTTAATTTGAAACGATAATGTAGGGAGGTAGGGAGTTAGGCCTAGCCGCTTGACTCCCAACTATTTTGATTAAACTTACAAGATTAAATGGTCAACAATTTTACATAAATGCGCTTTATATCGAAGAAGTTCAATCGTTTCCTGATACGACACTTACATTAACAAGTGGGAAAAAAATTGTCGTGCGGGAAAGAGAAGATGATGTTATTCTTTTAGTGAAGGAATTTTATCGTGATATTACAATACTAGGACATATACAAAAAGGGGAGGAGGAGTAAATGGGCAAAAATAAACTTCTCAATATAATGATTATCATTTTAGTTACAATTGCATTAACAGGTGTGGTGGCCTACTTTGTTCTTACAAATCTTACAAAATCGGATGGTCCGAAAGAACCGTCCATCGATGATATTCTTGAAACAACGGTTGATATCGAAGAAATGACGACAAATCTTAATGATGGTCACTATTTAGTGATTCAGTTTAAAATTCAAGCTAATAACAAAAAGACAAAAGAAGAACTTGAAAAACGAAACTTCCAAATTAAGAACATTCTTATTCAAGAGCTTGCTTCGATGAAAGGTGAGCAATTTACAACAAAGGAAGGGCTTCTTGAAGTTGAGGATACATTAAAAATGCGAATAAACGAAATTGTCCAAACAGGAACAGTTGAAAAAGTCTACATTACCAATCGGTTGATTCAATAGAGAAAAAGCTGCCCTTTTTCGGAGGTGAGATATTATGGCTGAAGAAGTTTTATCCCAAAATGAAATAGATGCACTGCTTTCAGCGCTTTCAGCAGGGGAAATGAATGCAGAGGAACTTAAAAAGGAAGAAAAAGAAAAAAAGGTCAAAATATATGATTTCAAACGTGCCTTACGGTTTTCAAAGGATCAAATCCGGAGCTTGTCAAGGATTCATGAAAACTTTGCTAGGCTATTGACAACCCATTTTTCTGCACAGCTACGAACATATGTGCAAATTACGGTTGCCTCTGTTGACCAGATCCCATATGAAGAATTTATTCGCTCGATACCGAAAATGACGATTTTAAATGTTTTTGATGTACCACCGCTTGAAGGGCGTTTGTTAATAGAAGTCAATCCAAATATTGCCTATGCAATGATGGATCGCGTCTTAGGGGGAAAAGGGGATAGTCTTAATAAGGTCGAAAATTTAACAGAAATCGAAACAAAGGTGATGTCCAATTTATTTGAAAGGGCTACTGAAAATCTTCAGGAAGCATGGGCTTCGATTGCTGAAATCGATCCAATCTTAACAGACTTTGAAGTGAATCCACAGTTTTTGCAAATGGTTTCACCAAATGAAACCGTTATTGTTATTTCGTTAAATACAACGATCGGTGAAACAAGCGGGATGATTAACATATGCTTGCCGCATGTATTGTTAGAGCCAATTATTCCGAAGCTATCTGTCCACTATTGGATGCAGACATCGAAAAAAGAGCGCTTGCCTGAAGAAATCTCTTTATTAGAAAGACGTATTAAAAAAGCGGAGCTCCCAATACAGGCCATTCTTGGTGAGTCTGTTATTAGTGTAAAAGAGTTTTTAAACTTAAACATTGGCGATGTTATTCAACTTGATAGACAAGTTGATGAGCCATTAGAAATTAGAATTGCTGATCATCCGAAATTCATTGGCCAACCAGGTAAGTTGAAACAAAATACAGCCATTCAAATATTAGATAAATATAATGGGGGTGAAAATGATGGTGAGTGATGGTATGTTATCACAAGATGAGATTGATGCTCTATTAAAGGGTGGGGGAGACGATGTCTCATTTGATGATGATTCATCAAGTTTAAATGAAGATTTACCAAACCTTGATGACTATTTATCACCTCTTGAGCAAGATGCACTGGGGGAAATAGGCAATATTTCTTTCGGCACCTCTGCGACTGCACTTTCGACTTTGTTAAATCAAAAGGTTGATATTACGACACCAAAAGTATCGGTAGTAATGAAAAGCCGACTAAAAGATACATTTCCGCAGCCATATGTCGCTGTTCAAGTGAAGTATACAACCGGATTTAGAGGCAATAACTTATTAGTTATAAGGCAAAACGATGCGGCGATTATCGCTGATTTAATGCTAGGTGGCAATGGTTTAAATCCATCCCAAGATTTAGGGGAAATTCAGCTAAGTGCTGTTCAAGAGGCGATGAACCAAATGATGGGGTCGGCAGCAACGTCAATGTCGACAATTTTTAATAAAAAGGTCGATATTTCACCGCCAAGTATTGATTTTCTTGACTTTATGGCAGGTTCTGGTACTGATAAGATTCCATCAGATGAGATCCTTATCCAAGTTTCATTTAATTTAAAAATAGGTGATTTAATAGATTCTAATATTATGCAGTTGCTTCAACTAGATTTCGCAAAGGAAATGGTCGAAGGTTTATTAAATCCAGAGACAAGTAGCGTATCAGAAGTGGAGACACTAGCTCCGAAGACTGAACCTCAACCAATGATGGCAGAACAGCAAATGGCAGCAGCACTACAAACGGCACCGCCGCCAGACTTGCAGCCGATGAATATGGGATATGGTCAGGGAGTGGCAAGTCAACCTGTTCAACAACAAGTACCGATGGGCCATTTTGGACAACCAGTGGCACCTGCTTATAGTGGTCCACAGCATATAGGAACTGGTTCAGTAAACACAGCGAACATCCAGCCTGTCGTGTTTTCATCGTTTGGTCAACAGGCGCTGCCACAGCAAGAAGCTAGTAATCTTACGATGCTCTTAGATATTCCGCTTCAAGTTACGGTTGAATTAGGAAGGACGAAACGTTCTGTTAAAGAAATATTAGAGTTGTCTACTGGCTCGATTATTGAACTAGATAAATTAGCTGGTGAACCAGTTGATATTTTTGTAAACAATAAACTGATTGCAAAAGGGGAAGTTGTCGTTATTGAAGAAAACTTTGGGGTAAGGGTAACAGATATTATTAGCCAGTCAGATCGATTAAAAAATTTACAATAATTAAATAGGATCGATGGAGGAATGTAGTGTGGGAAATAGAATTCTGATTGTTGATGATGCTGCTTTTATGAGAATGATGATTAAAGATATTCTTACAAAAAATGGGTTTGAAGTCGTGGGAGAGGCTGCAGACGGTGCTCAAGCTGTTGAAAAATATAGTGAGCTTAATCCAGACTTAGTGACGATGGATATTACAATGCCTGAAATGGATGGGATTACTGCACTTAAAGCGATAAAAAAAGCCGATGCTAACGCAAAAATTATTATGTGCTCAGCGATGGGACAACAGGCGATGGTAATCGATGCTATTCAAGCAGGTGCGAAGGATTTTATCGTGAAGCCGTTCCAAGCTGAGCGTGTATTAGAAGCGATTAAGAAAACACTTGGATAAAGAAGAGGAGGTAGCAAGTACTTGCGTAAATTGCTACTATTATTAATCATCATTATGATATATGCTCCGTTTGGGCTGAACGTCCAAGCGGAGACAGATTCCGGTAACCAAACTGTTGATCAAATGTTTACTAATAGTAAAAAGGACGAATCGTCCATTAATAAAAAAACAGAAGCAAATGAGTCCAAAACTGAAACAAATCTAACTATAACCGACACGGAACCACCAGAAATTGCCCCACAGTTTTCTTTGTTTGACTTTGTCAAAATGTTTTTTGCTTTAGCAGTCGTGATTGCTCTTATTTATATCATTTTACGATTTATTAATAAAAAAAATCGCATTTTCGGGCAAATGAAAGCAATGGAAAACTTAGGGGGTATTACTTTAGGACCGAATCGCTCGATTCAATTAGTACGAATTGGTGAAGCAGTATTCATTGTTGGTGTAGGTGAAACGATTCAATTATTGAAAGAAATTACTTCTCAAGCTGAAATAGACAAGCTAATGAGTCAGATCGATATCGGTTCTGTGCAAGTGGGACAAACGATTATTGATAAAATTTTACCGAAAAAGAATGATAGTTCATCAAAAAGTTTTAGTCATATGTTGAAAGGACAATTGGAGGATTTAGCGGAAGGGAGAAAAAAGCTTTATGAAAAAATTAAGAGGGATCGGAACGAATGAATGAATTTCTGCCAGGCCTAGACGTAAATCTTTTTAATAGTACTGATCCAGCAAATGTTGCGACAACCGTTCGTTTAATTATTCTCATAACCGTTCTTTCAATTGCTCCAAGTATATTAATTTTAATGACAAGCTTTACGCGAATCATCATTGTCCTATCGTTTGTCAGAACATCTTTAGCAACGCAGCAAATGCCGCCAACACAAGTGCTGATTAGTTTGGCGCTATTTATGACTTTTTTTATAATGGCACCAACCTTTTCAGAAGTTAATGACAAAGCCTTGACTCCTTTTTTTAATGGGCAAATTTCCCAAGAGGAAGCCTTTGACGAAGCAGCAAAGCCAATGAAGGAATTTATGAGTAAGCATACGAGGCAAAAGGATTTAATGCTGTTTTTAGGATACGCTGAAATGGAACAACCGCAAACAATTGATGATATTCCGTTGACAGCTCTTGTACCTGCTTATGCGATTAGTGAAATTAAGACAGCCTTTCAAATCGGTTTTATGATTTTCGTTCCTTTCTTAGTAATCGATATGATTGTCGCAAGTGTCCTCATGTCGATGGGGATGATGATGCTGCCACCGGTGATGATTTCATTACCGTTTAAAATTTTATTATTCGTAATGGTTGATGGCTGGTATCTTGTTGTCAAATCGCTCTTAATAAGTTTTTAACTTCATTCAGTCAGGTAGGGGAGGATTAAATGAACTCTCATTTTGTAATTAGTCTTGCCGAACAAGGAATCATGACGGTACTTTCTGTATCATTGCCGTTATTATTATTAGCACTTGGGGTTGGCTTACTCGTTAGTATTTTTCAAGCGACAACACAAATTCAAGAACAAACTCTGGCATTTATTCCGAAGATTATCGCTGTTTTGGCTGGCCTTGTCTTTTTTGGTCCATGGATGCTATCAAGGATTGTCGACTTTTCGTTTCAAATATTTAATAATCTTTACAAGTTTGTAGGGTAAAAGATGGCTGAGATTATAAATGCATTTCCTGTGTTCTTATTAATATTTATTCGGATTACATCTTTTTTTGTAACAGTTCCTCTCTTTTCTTATCGGAACATACCTAATACTCATAAAGTAGGTTTATCATTTTTTTTATCATATTTAATGTTTTTAACGATGCAGCATCCTGTTTTAACGATTGATGAAACTTATTTTATGCTCGTCTTGAAGGAAATTTTAGTTGGTTTATTCATTGGGTTAGTAGCATTTATGGTGATGTCTGCGATTCAAATTGCAGGTGGCTTTATAGATTATCAGATGGGATTTGCCATGGCCAATGTGCTTGACCCGCAAACAGGTGCACAGAGTCCAATTATGGGACAATATTTATACACGTTTGCACTTTTGTTAATGCTGACAATTGATGCCCATCATTTACTTTTAGATGGCATTTTTTATAGTTATCAAATGATTCCATTAGAGCAGCCGTGGCTTCCACTTGGCAGCGAAAGGCTTGTGGAATTTATCGCAAGTACATTTAATTCAATGTTTATTATTGCCTTTCAAATGGCAATCCCAATTGTAGGCTGCTTATTTTTAGTTGATGTTGCCTTAGGGATTACAGCGAAAACGGTTCCTCAGTTAAATATTTTTGTCGTCGGATTGCCAGTTAAAATTTTAGTTAGTTTTTTCTTACTCGTCATCGTCATGCCAGTATTTATTTTTCTTTTTCAAAAATTATTTAATTCAATGTTGTTTACGATGCGAGGCTTGATGCAAATTTTTGGGGGCGTATAGGATGCGATATTATGTACGGCTTGACCTTCAGTTTTTTTCAGGCGAAAAAACCGAAAAAGCAACACCGAAAAAACGTGAAGATGCACGAAAAAAAGGTCAAGTAGCCAAAAGTAAAGATGTTAGTGCAGCACTTACGCTCTTTTTTGTTTTTTTATTGTTACTGTTCATGGGGGGGCTTTTAAAAGGGCAGATGCTCGCAATGATTTCGAAAACATTAAAGGAATACATGCTCTGGGATGTTACGGAAGCTAATATTCATCATATGTTTATCGATTATTCAATCAAGGCTGTCTATTTTGTGGCTCCGATTATGGGTTTAGTTGTGATTATCGGTGTGGCTGCAAATTATATCCAATTTGGGTTTTTATTTTCACCTGAAGCGATTAAATTTAAATTATCAAAGCTAAATCCGATTACAGGTGCAAAACGAATTTTTTCTATTCGGGCCATTGTTGAATTATTTAAATCTATATTAAAAATTTCAGTTGTCGGTACAGGGGCGTTTATTGTACTTTGGTTGAATTTCGATAAAGTATTATTATTGTCGCAAAAAAGTGTTGGTGCATCTTTAGCTCTTATTGGGTATATTACCGTTCAAATGGGTTTAGTCGTTTCAATTTTATTAATGATTTTAGCGGTTTTCGATTTTAGTTATCAAAAATATGAACATGAAAAGAGCCTTCGCATGTCGAAACAAGATATTAAAGATGAATACAAGAACATGGAAGGGGATCCGAAAATTAAATCGAAAATCAAGGAAAAGCAAAGACAAATGGCGATGCAGCGGATGATGCAGGAGATTCCAAATGCGGATGTCGTCATAACGAATCCAACCCATTATGCTGTCGTTTTAAAATATGATGAAACGAAAGCAGATGCTCCGATTGTTATCGCTAAAGGTGTCGATTATATTGCATTAAAGATAAAACAAATTGCCAAGCATCACGATATTATTGCAATTGAAAATAGACCACTAGCAAGAGCGTTATATGCTCAAGCAGAAATAGGTGACGTCATTCCAGAGCAGTTTTTTAAAGCTGTAGCGGAAATTTTAGCCTATGTATATCGCTTAAAAAGAAAAATATAATTTTAATTTTGCAAATGTCTCACATGATAAAAAAGTCGTGAGATTACTTTATAGATTAGATTGGGGAGAAAGTAGATGTCAGCAAGAGACCTTCCAGTCCTGTTAGGTGTAATATTAATCATTACAATGCTAATCATCCCTTTACCAGGATGGTTATTAAGTATACTTATCATTTGTAATATTACGCTTGCTTTGATTGTCATCCTTGTTTCGATGAATATGAAGGAGGCTCTCCAATTTTCGATCTTTCCTTCCTTGCTATTATTATTAACATTATTCCGACTAGGTTTGAACGTTTCTACGACAAGATCGATTCTTAGTAAAGGCGAAGCAGGTAACGTCGTTGAAACATTTGGCTCCTTCGTTATTGGGGGAAATGTACTTGTCGGTTTTGTTGTATTTTTAATTTTAGTCATCATTCAATTTATTGTTATTACAAAAGGTGCCGAGCGTGTATCAGAGGTAGCAGCTCGTTTTACATTAGATGCGATGCCAGGGAAACAAATGGCGATTGATGCCGATTTAAATGCGGGGATGATTTCTGAGCTTGAGGCGCGTGAAAGGCGTGAAAAAATCCAGCGTGAAGCAGATTTTTACGGGGCCATGGATGGGGCCAGTAAATTTGTTAAAGGGGATGCAATCGCCGGGATTATTATTACTGTTATTAATATTATTTTTGGGATTATTATTGGAATGGTGCAAATGGACTTGTCC
Organism: Bacillus sp. (in: firmicutes); assembly: GCA_012842745.1. Taxonomy (NCBI): domain Bacteria; kingdom Bacillati; phylum Bacillota; class Bacilli; order Caryophanales; family Bacillaceae; genus Bacillus; species Bacillus sp. (in: firmicutes). The sequence goes on from DUSF01000056.1 coordinate 140,123, forward strand.
CTTGCTGAATCAACGCATAGGTTTACGCTTTTGACTGTTGGTGACGGGCTTGTCAGCCAAATTCCAGCACTCATTATTTCAACTGCGACAGGGATTGTTGTAACAAGAGCAGCATCTAATGGAAACTTAGGTTCGGATATTGTAGGGCAATTATTTTATACCTTCCCTAAACTTTTATATGTAGCGGGGGGAACAATTGCTGGATTTGGGCTTTTTACACCAATCGATAATGTAATAACGTTACCAATTGCTGCGCTACTAGGATTTGGTGGTTATTTCATATCAAAAAATAGCGAGAAGATTCAAGAAATGGAAGTTGCTACAGCAGATGAAGACGTTGAAGAAGCTGATTTGAAAAGTCCTGAAAGTGTTATTAATCTTTTAAATGTTGATCCAATTGAGTTCGAGTTTGGTTATGGATTAATACCATTGGCGGACACAAGTCAAGGCGGAGATTTATTAGATCGAATTGTCATGATAAGGAGACAACTGGCCCTTGAACTTGGGGTCATCGTCCCTGTCGTTCGCATTCGCGATAATATCCAGCTCCAACCAAATGAATACCGTATAAAGATAAAAGGGAATGAAATTGCCAGAGGGGAGCTATTGTTAGATCACTACATGGCAATGAGTCCAGGGATTGACGATGAAAGTATAGAAGGTATAGAAACGGTCGAGCCAGCATTTGGTATGCCAGCTATTTGGATTACTGAGGAAATGAAGGAAAAGGCAGAGCTTTCAGGGTATACTGTTGTTGACCCGCCATCTGTAGTTTCGACACATATAACAGAAATCATTAAGAATCATGCCAATGTACTCTTAGGAAGACAGGAGACAAAACAGTTAATCGACCATTTGAAAGAGTCGTACCCAATCCTTGTCGACGAAGTTACACCAGATCCGTTATCAGTTGGAGATATTCAACGTGTATTAGCGAAGCTATTAAAAGAGCGGGTATCGATTCGCAACCTACCGATTATTTTTGAAGCTTTAGCGGATTATGGCCGCCTTACTGGCGATACAGATTTATTAGCAGAATACGTTAGACAAGCTTTATCAAGGCAAATCACAAGACAATATTTGGTCGATGGTGTATCACTTAAAGTTGTAACTTTATCCGGTAGGGTGGAAAAAATAATTGCCGAAGGAATTCAACAAACTGAGCATGGCAATTATTTGTCAATTGATCCGAATGTTTCACAAACACTTATCGAAAATATCGCATCGGAAATGGAAAGGGTATCAATGCTGGAACAAGCATCTGTTATTCTTTGCTCGCCAGCAGTGCGCATGTATGTGAAGCAATTAATTGAACCATATTTTCCTGGGATACCTGTTTTGTCATATAATGAATTAGAATCAACGGTAGAAGTTCAAAGTGTAGGGGTGGTGAATGTAGAATGAAGGTAAAAAAATTTATTGCACCGAGCATGCCTGAAGCAATGAAGATGATCAGGAGTGAATTAGGAAACGATGCGGTTATCCTAAATTCTAAGGTTGTGCAAACAGGTGGAATATTCGGCTTCTTTATGAAAAAAAATATCGAAGTAATTGCTGCTGTTGACCCACAACCTATTTCGAAAAAGCAGCCAACACCAAAGAATTCACCACAAGTTCGGATAGAGCCTAAAGTAGTCATCGAAGAAAAGGTTAAAGAAGAAAGGGTTAAAGAAGAAGTAAGGCCCGCAACTGATCAACGATTGCTACAAGAGATTCGCGATTTAAAAGCAATGATGAAACAAATAACAGATCATGATGACCGGGATTATTTTGAGCATTATCCCGGTCCTTTAAAAGAAATGAATCAATTTTTAATTGATCAAGAAATAGAACTGCCATTAAGAGAAAAAATAATGAGCTTTCTTTTAGAAAAATGGTATGGAAATCAAGGAAATGCAAATTTTGGCCAAATGACTCAATGGGCAAAAGACTTCTTTATCAATGAGATGTCTTCATTATCATTCGGTGCTTTAAATAGCTCGAAAAAATATATAAATGTCGTTGGTCCAACAGGTGTTGGGAAAACGACGACACTAGCGAAAATGGCTGCACAGGTTATTTTGGAGCAGGGGAAAAAGGTTGCCTTTATTACGACCGACACATATCGGATCGCAGCAATTGATCAGCTTAAAACATATGCCAAAATATTAAATGTCCCCCTTGAGGTTACATATACACTTGAAGATTTTATAAAAGCAAAGGAAAAGTTTTCCCATTTTGATCTAATATTTATTGATACAACAGGAAGAAACTTTAGAAACAAACAATATGTAGAGGATTTAAAATCTGTTATTGATTTTGATGAAGACCTAGAAACAATTTTAGTACTTGCTTTAACATCAAAGTATTCGGATATGATTGAAATCTTTAATCAATTCTCGTTGCTTAAAATTGATAAGCTTATTTTTACGAAGGTTGACGAGACATCTAGATATGGGGCAATGTTAAACCTTATCTTTACGTATAAAACGGGAGTTGCTTATTTAACAAATGGACAAAATGTTCCTGACGATATCATCGAGGCATCACCACAGTCAATAGCAAATACTGTTTTTGGGGTAAATAAACATGAGAGATCAAGCTGAAAAATTAAGAGCAAAAATTGAAAAGCTGCAAAGTGGGGCGAAGACAAAAACAATTGCTGTCGTTAGCGGAAAGGGCGGAGTTGGAAAATCAAACTTTTCGTTAAATTTTGCCCTTGGTTTAGGAAAAACGGGTGCATCAGTGCTATTATTTGATATGGATATCGGTATGGGCAATATCGATATTTTAATGGGGGTAACATCAAGGCACACCATTGTCGATATGTTTGAAAATGATCTGGAGCTTAAAGACATTATTGAAAAAGGTGCAGAGAATCTTTCGTATGTTGCTGCTGGTACAGGCTTATCGACTATTTTTAAGCTTGAAACAAGCAAGTTTGAAAACTTTGCTAGTCAACTTGAGGAGCTTGTAGAGGATTATCAATATATTATTTTTGATATGGGAGCAGGCATTACCGATGATAGCATGCAGTTTATTTTGGCGGCAAATGAAATTATTGTGATTGTGACACCAGAACCGACATCGATTACAGATGCTTATGCTGCCATGAAGTATATTCATTTAAAGGAATCAGAAATGCCCTTTTATTTAATTATTAATCGGGCTTTTTCTGAAAAGCAGGCATTGTCTACGTCAAACCGGCTCGGAAGTGCTGTAAAACGATTTTTAGAAAAGGATATTGTTTCATTAGGCGATTTGCCAGATGATCGTATAGTATCTAAGGCAGTTAGCCATCAAACTCCATTTTTACTTTATGCACCAGATTCTAATGTTAGTCGCTCCATGTTAACGATTGTCAATCGGTATACGAAAAGTGATTTTAATCAAAAAAAATCTGCATCTTCCTATAGTTTTATTTCCAAGCTTCGTCAGTATTTTAGTAAATAATAAAAATCCATTAAAAGAATTTCGCGACTTAGTTTGAGATGACATAATAATGGTCAACTAAAATAGTGCGCTAAGATTAGAAAGGTAGGGTAGATAGGTGACAAATCAAGTAAAAGTTTTAGTTGTTGATGATTCAGCATTTATGAGAAAGTTAATTACAGACTTTTTAAGTGCGGATTCTCGTTTTCATGTTGTCGGCACAGCTAGAAATGGAAAAGATGCCATCGAAAAAGTGAAGGAATGGCAGCCTGATGTTGTCACACTTGATGTTGAAATGCCTGAAATGAATGGTCTTGAGGCGCTGCGTGTTATTATGAGCGATTATCCAACAAGAGTGGTTATGCTTTCAACAACAACTCAGCAAGGTGCTGACAACACTTTGCAAGCTATTGCAAACGGTGCTGTCGATTTTATTGCCAAGCCATCAGGGGCCATTTCACTTGATTTAGAAAGAATAAAAGACGAAATTATTCAAAAGGTATTGATGGCTTCGAAAGCGAATATCCAAGGTATATCACATAAAAATAATAAAGTACTTTCGCCAGTTGAAGAAATGAAGCCAACTGTTACAGCGTTACCTCGTAATAAAAATAGAAATAAACAAATTGTTTGTATTGGGACTTCTACAGGTGGACCTAGAGCACTTCAACAAGTTCTTACCAAATTACCACCAACAATTAATTCACCGATTGTAGTCGTTCAACATATGCCAGCTGGGTTTACAAAATCATTAGCAGTAAGATTGAATTCCATCAGTGATATTATCGTAAAGGAAGCAGAGAATGGTGATATTCTCGAAAATGGGACTGCCTACATTGCACCCGGAGGATATCATCTTAAATTAAAAGAAATGGGCAATGCTCTCTCGATTTATTTGGACCAATCTGAGCCACTAAATGGTCATCGCCCTTCGGTTGATGCCATGTACGATTCTATTAGCAGAATAAAAAATTACCGTAAAATTGCGGTCATCATGACCGGTATGGGCTCAGATGGGACAAAAGGTTTAATTGCCCTAAAATCAGCGGGTAATACGATTGCAATTGCAGAATCCGAAGAAACATCCGTCGTTTTCGGAATGCCAAAGTCTGCTATTGCAACTGATTTAGTTGATGAAGTCGTGAACTTGGAAAAAATAGCTCCAACAATTATGAAGTACATTGATGCTTAAAGGGGTGTTCAATATGGATACAAACCAATATTTAGAAATGTTTATCGATGAAAGCAAGGAACATTTACAGGCTATAAATGAGAATTTATTAGCTTTAGAAAACGATCCAGGTGACATCAATATTGTTAACGAAATCTTTAGATCCGCCCATACATTAAAAGGAATGTCAGCAACAATGGGGTATGAGGATTTAGCAAATCTAACCCATAAAATGGAGAATGTTCTTGACGCCATTAGAAATAATAAGGTAACAGTCAATTCTGATATTTTAGACGTTGTCTTTGCCTCTGTCGACGACCTTGAAGCAATGGTGAACGATATTGCTAGTGGTGGTGACGGCAAAAGAGATGTAACCGAAGTGGTTAGTAAACTACTTTTAATCGAAAAAGGTGAAGATCCGAAGGCAGCCAACCGAAATGCTGTTCAAGAAGATCCGACGCCTTCGAAAAACGGTGGGCTTGACTCAATGGGGGAATTAGATCAGTTTGAATTGACTGTTTTGGAACAGTCTAAGGAACAAGGCTTTAATAGTTATCAAATAACTGTAAAGTTAAGGGATGATTGCTTACTCAGAGGTGCCCGCGTTTTTATGGTGTTTGAAATATTAGAACAAATAGGGGAGGTTATTAAGGCCAATCCTTCTGTTGAAGACCTTGAGGAAGAAAGATTTGACTATGAATTCTCCGTCATCCTCGTTTCTAGAGAAAGTGCGGAAGACATTGAAAAACGCATTATGAAAGTTTCAGAGATTGAAAGAGTAGATGCTGAAGAATTTTCAATTGAAGAGTATAGACAAAATCAAAAAAATCTAAATAAAGAAATCCAAATGGATAACAGAGATGACCAGGATGCGAATGGTTCACAAGCTAGCGATGAGTCTGACAAAAAAAGTGAGAATGGCAAAGAAAAATCAAAAGGGCAAAATGTCTCTAACAAAACAATCCGCGTTAATATTGAGCGCTTAGATATTTTAATGAATTTATTTGAAGAGCTTGTGATTGATAGAGGACGTCTTGAACAAATTTCCAATGATTTAAATAATCCAGAGCTTCATGAAACAGTGGAGAGAATGTCACGCATTTCAGGAGATCTGCAAAATATTATTTTAAATATGCGAATGGTTCCGGTTGAACAAGTATTTAACCGTTTTCCGCGCATGGTAAGACAGCTTGCTCGTGATTTAAAGAAAAAAATTCATTTAGATATTATCGGTGCGGAAACAGAATTAGACCGGACGGTTATTGATGAAATTGGTGACCCACTTGTTCATTTAATCCGAAATGCTATTGATCACGGGGTTGAAACCCCTGAAGAACGTCGCGCAAAAGGAAAGCAAGAAGAAGGTTGGGTTGTCTTAAAAGCCTATCATAGTGGAAATCATGTGTTTATTGAAATTGAAGATGATGGGGCTGGCATTAATCGTGACAAAGTCTTGAAAAAGGCAATTGAAAGAGGTGTTGTCACAGCTGAAATGGGAGCTAATATGACCGATAAGCAAGTGTACGAGCTTATTTTGGCCTCTGGTTTTTCTACAGCAGATAAGATTTCTGATGTTTCCGGACGGGGTGTTGGTCTAGATGTTGTTAAAAACACGATTGAATCACTTAGCGGTTCAGTTTCTATTGATTCAAAGTATGGGGAAGGCTCTATTTTTTCAATTCAACTACCATTAACATTATCAATTATCTCTGTCATGCTAGTAGAAATTCAAGAGGAAAAATATGCCATTCCTTTATCGTCAATTATTGAAACGGCTATTATAAAAAAAGAGGACATTTTAAATGCCCATAATCAAAAGGTGATTGATTTCAGAGGAAAGGTCGTACCTTTAGTATTTTTAAAGGATATCTTTGAAGTACCAACTGTCGGGGAAGAGGACGGCCTTTTATCTGTTGTTATCGTTCGTAAAGGGGACAAAATGGCTGGACTTGTTGTCGATTCTTTCATAGGTCAACAAGAAATTGTCTTAAAGTCACTAGGGAATTATTTAACATCCGCATTTGCAATATCTGGCGCCACAATCCTTGGAAATGGACAAGTTGCTTTAATTATTGATTGCAATGCTTTAATAAAATAGATTTTTTGTGGTGATAAATAATGCTGATGAGGAGGAAACTAAAATGTCTACTACTACTTTAACCGACCTGAAAGTCATCGTTTTTCAATTAAAAGATGAAGAATACGGCATTCCGGTTCAACAGGTTCAATCAATCGAGCGAATGATGCATATTACCCGCGTACCTAAGGTTGCCAAATTCGTAAAAGGCGTTATGAATTTACGTGGTGTCGTCACACCGATTATTGATTTACGGAACCGATTTGGAATCGAGGAAGCTGAGTACTCTGAAAGCACACGAATCATTATTGTTGGTGTAGGAGATATGGAAGTTGGTTTAATTGTAGATGCTGCTAATGATGTTGTTGATATCCCTGAAGAAGCTATTGAGCCTCCGCCGGAAGTAGTAGGCTCTATTGAAGTGGAATATTTAAATGGTGTAGCAAAGCTTGATAAAAGGCTATTAATCTTATTGAATCTAGAAAAAGTTTTAAATACAGAAGGCATGAAGGACTTTAAGCATATTGAGGTTTAATTTATATGTCATTTATTAAACATATTAGAAGTCACCATTTAGATATTCTTAAAGAAGTAGGGAATATTGGCGCTGGGAATGCAGCAACGGCTCTTTCAAAAATACTTGGAAAAAAAATAGACATGAACGTACCTAACGTAAGAATTGTATCGTTTGATGAAATGATGGATTTGGTCGGTGGATCAGAAAAAGTCATTGCCTCTGTTTTTCTTAGAATTGAGGGTGATGCACCTGGTAGTATTTATTTTATGCTCCCACTTGAACAAGCAAGAAAGTATATTAAACAAATGACGGGGGAAGAAAACTTCTCTTTTGAGAATCCTCCTTATTCCGAACTATCTGTTTCTGCTTTACAAGAGCTTGGAAACATTCTTTCAGGCTCTTATTTATCAGCTTTGTCTGATTTTACAAAGTTGGATTTCTATCCTTCTGTTCCTGCTTTAGGAATTGATATGGTTGGGGCAATCCTTAGCTACGGGTTAATGGAAGTATCACAAGAGAGTGATTTTGTAATTGTGATTGATACGGCTGTCAGTGAAGACGATGACTTCACTCATGCTAGTGTAAGGGGGCATTTTTTCCTTTTGCTAGACCCTGGATCATTTGAAAAAATATTTAGTGCGTTGGGAGTACCTGTTGATGAATGAGATTGTTAATATTATTAAGGTTGGGATTGCGGATATGAATATCGTTGAATCCCCAAATCTCATACGCACATCAGGTTTGGGGTCATGTGTTGGAGTGGTCATTTACGATACTCAAAAAGAAATTGCCGGACTTGCACATGTTATGCTTCCTGATTCGTCTTTAGCGAAGGGCTCGTCTATTAACTTAGCTAAGTATGCAGATACTGCTATTGAAGAATTACTTAATAGAATTCAGCGTATAGGTGGTAAACAAAGCATTTTTAAGGCTAAAATTGCCGGTGGAGCGCAAATGTTTCAATTTGCTTCCCAAAATGAAATGATGAGAATCGGTCCTAGAAATGTTGAAGCAGTAAAAAAAGAACTACAGCGTTTTCGCATACCGATTATAGCAGAAGATGTCGGTGGCAACAGTGGCCGCACAATCGAATTTAATCCGAGTACACGCTTGTTGAATATTCGTACAGTAAATCAGGGAGTTAAAGATATTTAATATTGATACATCTTTAAGGAGGAGTACAATGGCGCGATTACCATCAAATGAGGATCAAATATGGCAAAAGTGGATCAATCAAAAGGATCCTCAAGCTGGTGATTCATTAATACGTCTATATATGCCTCTTGTTAATTACCATGTTCAAAGAATTGCCGTCGGTTTACCTAAAAATGTAAGTAGAGAAGATGTAAAAAGCTATGGTCTTATCGGCCTATACGATGCACTCGAAAAATTTGATCGATCAAGGGATTTAAAATTTGATACGTATGCCTCATTCCGAATTAGAGGTGCGATTATAGATGGACTTCGAAAGGAAGATTGGCTACCGCGAAGTTTAAGAGAAAAAAATAAAAAAATCGAAGCTGTGATTGAACGGCTAGAACAAAAATATATGAGGAATGTCACGGTCGAAGAAATAGCTAGAGAAGTTGAGATGACAGAAGAAGAAGTAAGTAATGTTATTACGGAAGGCTTTTTTGCCAATATTTTATCGATTGATGAAGGAAACAAAGATGTTGATGAAAAAGATGGACAGAGCTTTTCGATTCGCGATAAAAATACGCTAACGCCAGAAGAACATATCGTTCGAGAGGAACTATATAACGAGCTTGCAGAAACAATTGGTGAATTAAATGAGAAGGAACAGTTAGTTGTTAGTTTATTTTATCAAGAGGAGCTTACACTAACTGAAATTGGTCAAGTTCTAGGATTATCGACATCAAGGATTTCGCAAATTCATTCAAAAGCACTTTTTAAGCTACGCCATTCATTAACCGTTAAAAGGAAGTGATAAAAGTGAGCTTAAAGCTAGTAGAATTACAGGTTGCGCTTCCAAGAACACAAGATGTAGGAAAATTGCAAGAAGAATTACAGCAAAGAGCTCGACATACCCAAGACCATTTGACTGCAGAACACTTAAAAGAAGAAAGCGATAAAAGAAAACAAGTAAATAAATACGACGAAACTACAAAAAGTAAGCTGAATAATGATCACAAAGGCTCTAATGGAATGAACGATTCTGAGAAAAATAGAAAACAAAAGAAACAAAAACAGAAACAACAAGAAACTCATCATCCCTATAAAGGAAATCTAATTGATATTGAGGGATAAAATGTATCCATTATTACTAGTAATAAGTTTTATTTTGCACCTGCTTGCGTTTTTTTGGATTATTTTATTATCAATGCGCTTAAAACGTTCAAATGAGATTGAAACGAGGCAAAAAGAAATACAAAATGAAATAGAAGATTTGTTTCAATCGTATTTGCTTGAAATGAAGGAAGAAAACGAAAAACTGTTGAATATGATTGAAAAATCTGCAAAAACTAGTATGGACAACAAAGAGTCAGGTAAAAATGATGAACAAAGCAATCATTTTTCAAACGAAACACGACCTCTAGAGACATATGAACCACCGGTGAATTTACGTAGTAAAATGACCCAACAAGTTTATCAAAATATAAATTTGAATAAGCCAAAAATCTCATCTTCGGTTGAAGAAGCTACTGAGTATGTACCGCCAGTACCAAGCGGTGATGAAGAGTTCGAAGAATCTTCGGCTTCCCAAGTGATTAGATTACATGAGCAAGGTCGTAATCCAACTGAAATAGCGAAAAAGCTTAATATGGGGAAAACGGAAGTCGAGTTACTACTTAAATTTAATGGTCAAAAGGATAATTAGACTTGATTCAAGAGTTACTATATGGTATAGTAACTTTCGGTGTTAAATACACACGTTCGTTGATTAAAGCAGTGGTGCTACATACGTAGTGTTGCTTTAAAATGAAACGTACGGAGGAATCAAAACCAAATAGGAGGAAGAAAAATGTCAGTAATTTCAATGAAACAATTATTAGAAGCAGGTGTTCATTTCGGACACCAAACACGTAGATGGAATCCAAAGATGAAGCGTTACATCTTCACTGAGCGTAACGGCATCTACATCATTGATTTGCAAAAAACAGTGAAAAAAGTAGAAGAAGCGTTCAACTTCATGAAGGAAGTAGCTGCAAATGGCGGTACTATTCTTTTTGTAGGTACGAAAAAGCAAGCACAAGATTCTGTTAAAGAAGAAGCAGAACGTAGTGGCATGTACTTTGTAAACCAACGTTGGTTAGGTGGTACATTAACAAACTTTGAAACAATTCAAAAACGTATTGCACGTTTGAAAGAAATTGAAAGAATGCGTGAAGATGGCACATTTGATGTGTTACCTAAAAAAGAAGTTGTTAATCTTAACAAAGAATTAGAACGCCTTGAAAAGTTTTTAGGCGGTATTAAGGAAATGAAAGAAATTCCTGATTGCTTATTCATTATCGACCCACGTAAAGAGCGCATCGCGGTTGCTGAAGCACATAAATTAAACATTCCAATCGTTGCAATCGTTGATACAAACTGTGATCCAGATGAAATTGATTATGTGATTCCAGGTAATGATGATGCAATCCGCGCTGTAAAACTTTTAACTGCAAAAATGGCTGATGCTATTATTGAAGCTAAACAAGGTGAAGAAGTAGCGCCTGTTGCTGCAGAATAATAAAAGCAATAATAAAGGTGGTAAGAGGGAAATGCCTTTTATCACCTTTTTAAAAGAGATGAACTTTATAAAGGATACATATCAATATTTAAGGAGGATTCAACATGGCAGTTACTGCACAAATGGTAAAAGAGCTTCGTGAAAAAACAGGTGCTGGAATGCTTGATTGTAAAAAAGCACTTACTGAAACAAATGGTGATATGGAAAAGGCAATTGATTTTCTTCGTGAGAAAGGTATTGCAAAAGCTGCTAATAAAGCTGACCGTATTGCTGCAGAAGGAACTACAACAGTTTTAACAAATGGTAATAAAGCTGTTATTGTAGAAATAAATGCTGAAACAGATTTTGTTGCAAAAAATGATGCTTTCAAACAATTAGTATCAGAATTGGCTGAACATTTATTATCACAACAACCTGCTAATTTAGAAGAAGCTTTAGCGCAAAGTTTAAATGGAAATGGTCCAGCAGTAGAAGAGCACATCAATGCTGCAATTGCAAAAATTGGCGAAAAAATTTCTTTACGTCGCTTCCAATTAGTTGATAAAGAAGATAGTGAAGCATTCGGCGTTTACCTACATATGGGAGGACGTATTGGCGTTTTAACAGTTCTTGCTGGTACAAATGATGCTGATGTAGCAAAAGACGTTGCTATGCATATTGCTGCTGTAAATCCACGTTATATTACACGTGATGAAGTTTCGGCAGAAGAAACTGAAAGAGAAAAAGAAGTATTAACACAACAAGCCCTAAATGAAGGAAAGCCTGCTAACATCGTTGAAAAGATGGTTATTGGCCGTTTAGGCAAATTCTTTGAAGAAATTTGCTTGCTTGACCAGTCTTTCGTTAAAGATCCAGATCAAAAAGTTGGCAAATATGTTCAATCAAAGGGTGCATCTGTAAAAGCTTTTGTTCGCTATGAAGTTGGAGAGGGAATGGAAAAGCGTCAAGAAAACTTTGCAGAAGAAGTAATGAACCAAATTAAAAAATAATGGTATTCTATAGGGAACACGATGTGTTCCCTATTTTAAAATAAATAATGGTTTTATAACGGTGGAGGTAGTCATGACGAATCCAAAATATAAACGTGTCGTATTAAAATTAAGCGGTGAAGCTCTTGCAGGTCCAAAGGGTTTTGGTATCGATCCAGCCGTTATTAACAGCATTGCCAAACAAGTGAAGGAAATTGCCGAAATGAACGTCGAGGTTGCTGTCGTCGTTGGCGGGGGCAATATTTGGCGCGGTAAAATCGGTAGTGAAATGGGCATGGACCGTGCAACGGCGGATTATATGGGGATGCTTGCCACTTGTATGAACTCCTTGGCTTTACAAGATAGTCTTGAAAGTATGGGAATCGAAACTCGTGTGCAAACTTCGATTGACATGCGTCAAGTAGCTGAACCTTATATAAGAAGAAAAGCAATTCGACATTTAGAAAAGAAACGAGTTGTTATATTTGCAGCAGGTACGGGAAATCCTTATTTTTCAACCGATACAACAGCGGCGCTCAGGGCTGCTGAAATTGAAGCTGATGTCATTTTAATGGCAAAAAACAATGTTGATGGTGTCTATAGTGCAGATCCTACTGTTGATAAAAATGCGGTAAAATATGAAACCCTTTCTTATCTTGATGTAATAAAGGAAGGATTAGCTGTTATGGACTCAACTGCTTCTTCCTTATGTATGGATAATGATATTCCACTTATTGTCTTTTCCATCATGGAAGAAGGAAATATTAAACGTGTAGTCTATGGTGAAAATATCGGAACAATTGTAAAGGGGAAATAATCATGGGACAAACGGTAATTAAAAATGCAAAAGAAAAAATGAGTAAAGCAATTCAAGCATTTAAACGTGAACTTGCTAGTGTTCGGGCAGGAAGGGCAAATCCATCTTTGTTAGATCGAATTCAAATCAATTATTATGGTGCGCCAACGCCGTTAAATCAATTATCTTCCATCACTGTTCCTGAGGCACGTCTTTTAGTGATTCAACCCTATGATAAATCTGTACTAAATGAAATTGAAAAAGCAATTTTGAAGGCTGATCTTGGCCTGAACCCATCAAATGATGGCTCGATTATTCGAATTTCAATCCCACCATTAACAGAAGACCGTCGTAAATCTTTGGTGAAAGATGTAAAAGCGATGGCCGAAGATGCCAAAATTGCTGTTAGAAATATTCGCCGTGACGCGAATGACGAATTGAAAAAGCTTGAAAAGGATGCCCAGATAACAGAAGATGAGCTTCACGGCTTAACTGATGATGTCCAAAAAGAAACAGACAACCATGTAAAAGAAATTGACAATATTACGAAAGAAAAAGAGAAAGAAATAATGGAAGTCTAGACTAATTCGCGATACAATAATAATTACAAAGAAACCCTCTACCTTTACATTCAGGGGGTTTTTTTTACTAAGTTAATTCAAAAAAGTTTAGGTGGAGGATTCGAATGCTCGATAAGTTCTCTTTTAGAAGGAACAAAATAGAAGCTAGCGCTTCAAATTATTCGGTAGAACATATTGATCTTTCTTCCGTACCTAGTCATATTGCAATCATTATGGATGGAAATGGACGTTGGGCAAAAAAAAGAGGGCTACCTCGCATTGCTGGTCACCATGAAGGAATGAAAGTAGTTCGAAAAATTGTTAAGGCTTCTAATGGAATCGGCGTTAAAGCGTTAACTCTTTATGCATTTTCAACTGAAAATTGGAAAAGACCGAAGCCAGAAGTTGAGTATCTTATGAAGCTTCCAGAGGAATTTTTAGGGTCATTTTTACCTGAATTAGTAGAAGAAAATGTTCAAGTGCGTGTGATGGGGAACAAAGACCAACTCCCACAACATACATTAAGAGCGATTAATAAAGCAATCGATGATACGAAGAACAATGATGGACTTATTTTAAACTTTGCCTTAAATTATGGAAGCCGTTATGAAATTATTGAAGGCATTAAGCAGTTAATAAAAGATAACAATAATGGTAAACTAGAAATAGATGACGTTAATGAGGAGTTATTTTCCAATTATCTAATGAGTTCTGATTTACCTGATCCTGACTTATTGATTCGAACAAGCGGGGAAATTCGCTTAAGTAATTTCATGCTATGGCAATTAGCCTATTCAGAATTTTGGTTTACTGACGTACTATGGCCTGACTTCGAGGAAAGACATTATTATGAGGCGATAATAGAATATCAGCGTCGCGCCCGGAGGTTTGGTGGCGTCTAATTAAAGGTTGTGAATTGAAATGAAAACAAGAATAAGAACAGCAATATTGGCAGCAGCACTTTTTTTACCACTAGTTATTATTGGAAAAACACCGTTTGTTATATTGGTCTATCTTTTAGGAACGATAGCGTTAAAAGAATTATTGCGGATGAAAAAAATTAAAGTCATATCAATACCCGGTTTGATTGGTTTCCTATTTTTATGGGTTTTATTACTACCACAATCATTTTTAATTGAACAGGTCGGTACTAATTTTTCAAAAATCGAAGCTGCATTAATTGTTGTCATGCTGCTTTTGATTTACACGGTCGTTTCTAAAAATGAATTTACGTTTGATGATGCCGGCTTCATGATCTTGTCAACTTTATATATTGGCGTAGGCTTTTATTATTTAATTGAAACGAGAGTTGCTGGTCTTTCCTTTGTCTTTTTTGCCTTGTTTGTTATTTGGGCGACAGATTCTGGTGCTTATTTTATTGGCAGGGCATTTGGCAAGAGAAAGCTTTGGCCGGAAATTAGCCCAAATAAAACGGTTGCCGGCTTTGTCGGCGGAATTTTATCGGCATTATTAGTAGGATTTGTGTTTCAAATGATTAGTCCATTGCACTCCTCCATGATAATTGTATTGATTATTACGATGATTACTTCTTTTTTTGGTCAGATGGGGGACTTAGTCGAGTCTGCTTTAAAAAGACATTATATTGTCAAAGACTCTGGTCAAATCTTGCCCGGCCATGGGGGGATTTTGGACAGGTTTGATAGTCTTCTTTTCGTATTGCCGATTCTTCACTTTTTGCAATTTATTTAATAAGGAGCAGCTATGAAAAAAATAAGTTTACTTGGAGCAACTGGCTCAATTGGTACGCAAACATTGGATATCATCAAGTTGCATCCAAATCAATTTGAATTAGAAGCGATTTCAATCGGAAAAAATTTAACATTGGGTTTAGAAATTATACATACATTTATACCAAAGGTTGTTTCAGTCATTGATAAAGAAAGTTCTGAATACATAAAACGAAAGGTTCCCGACCATGTGAGGGTTGTCTATGGTGAAGAGGGATTAATTGAAGTTGCCGCTAATAGTGACACGGACGTCTTGGTTAATGCTGTCATGGGAAGTGTAGGTTTAAAGCCAACATTAAAAGCGATTGAAGCTGGGAAAACAATCGCCATCGCCAATAAAGAAACGTTAGTAACAGCTGGTCATCTTGTTATGGAAGCGGCTAAAAAGCATCATGTCAATCTTTTACCTGTTGACAGTGAACATTCAGCTATTTTTCAATGCTTGAATGGGGAAAATAAAAAAGCGTTGGAGCGAATTATTTTAACGGCATCAGGGGGAAGCTTTCGCGATAAAACACGAGCTGAATTAAAGGATGTTACCGTTGAGTCGGCTCTGAAGCATCCAAATTGGACAATGGGGGCAAAAATTACGATTGATTCAGCAACGATGATGAACAAAGGGCTAGAGGTCATTGAAGCCCACTGGCTGTTTGATATGCCTTATGAAAAAATCGATGTTGTCATGCACAGAGAAAGCATCATTCATTCTTTAGTAGAGTTTCACGATACGAGTATGATTGCACAGATGGGCTCACCAGATATGAGAGTTCCGATTCAATATGCACTAAGCTATCCTGAAAGACTTGCACTACCTACTTTGAAAAGGTTAAACTTAATTGATGTCGGAAAACTACATTTTGAAGAGGTAAGTTTAGAAAGATTCCGTTGCTTAGAATATGCTTATGACGCCGGGAAAATTGGTGGCACAATGACAACGGTATTAAATGCTGCTAATGAGGAAGCAGTGCAACTATTTTTAAATGGACAAATAAGCTTTCTTGAAATAGAGGATTATATTGCCCAGGCCCTTGAACAACATACTCCTCTTTCCCATCCAGATTTAGAAACAATTGTAGCGGTGGATGAACAGACGAGAAGATTCGTTAAATCATTATTGTAAATTAGACAATAATTGAAAAGGTGGTTATTCATTTGAACACGGTAATTGCATTCATTATTATTTTTGGTGCGCTTGTTTTTTTTCATGAACTAGGGCATTTAGTATTTGCAAAACGAGCTGGAATGCTTTGTCGTGAATTTGCAATTGGCTTCGGTCCGAAGGTGTTTTCCTTTCGTAGGAATGAAACCCTTTATACAATCCGTTTATTACCATTAGGGGGATTTGTTAGGGTGGCAGGTGAGGATCCAGAGTTAGTAGAAGTAAAGCCTGGCTATAATGTTGGCTTAGTATTTGGTAAAAACGATAAAGTTTCAAAAATTGTCGTCAATAATAAATCAAAATATCCGAATGCAAAAGTCATTGAAGTTGAACATATTGATTTAGTTTATCAATTGTCTATTTCTGGATATGAACAAGATGAAGAGGCGTTGCAAACGTTTCGAATTGATGAAAGGGCGATGTTAGTTTCAGATGATCAAGAAACACAAATTGCTCCTTACCATCGCCAGTTTGCCTCGAAAACTATCCCACAGCGGGCGATGCAAATTTTTGCAGGGCCGATGATGAACTTTATATTGGCTATAGTGTTGTTCATTATTTTAGGCAGCCTTGTCGGAACTCCTAGTAAAGAGCCGATTTTAGGTGAATTAATAAACGATAGTTCAGCCGTTTCGGCTGGTTTAAAGCAAGGTGATAGAGTATTATCAATTGATAATGTAGCAATAACTAATTGGGAAGAAATGGTGGGAATTATACAAAAAAATGCTGAAAAACCATTGCACTTTATAGTTGATCGTAATGGAAAGCAGCTAGATTTCGAAGTCACTCCAAAACTCCGTGATAATAGTGGTATTGGCTATATTGGTATTTATCAAACTTTTGAAAAGTCCCTTATTGGTTCAGTTGTGTATGGTTTTGAACAAACCTATGATTTGACCATACAAATTATCTTTGCATTAGGACAGCTCATTGTTGGGCAGTCTTCGATTGATGATCTTGCAGGTCCTGTCGGAATTTACAATCTTACTGACCAAGTGGCCCAAACTGGTATTTTCAATTTAATTTTATTGGCTGCTGGTCTAAGTATAAACCTTGGGATTGTTAATTTATTGCCACTTCCAGCTCTAGATGGGGGAAGGCTCCTATTTATTGGCGTTGAGGCGGTACGCGGCAAACCGATTGATCCACAAAAAGAAGGAATTGTTCATTTTATTGGCTTTGCTTTATTGATGCT
Organism: Bacillus sp. (in: firmicutes); assembly: GCA_012842745.1. Lineage (NCBI taxonomy): Bacteria > Bacillati > Bacillota > Bacilli > Caryophanales > Bacillaceae > Bacillus > Bacillus sp. (in: firmicutes). Next base: position 157,419 of record DUSF01000056.1, read on the forward strand.
ATTAATGCTTGTTGTAACTTGGAATGATATTCAAAGATATTTCCTATAATTTGTTCTTTTAATCAACTAAATAATTGCTGTTATAATGAAGAGGTGCGAAGATGAAACAAAGTAAAATGCTTATTCCCACACTTAGAGATGTTCCGGCTGATGCAGATATTAAAAGTCATCAATTATTATTAAGAGCCGGTTTCATGCGACAAAATGCATCCGGTGTATATAGTTATTTACCATTAGCTAATAAGGTTCTCCAAAAAGTGGAACAAATTGTTCGTGAAGAAATGGATGCTGCAGGCGGTTCAGAGTTATTAATGCCAACTTTACAGCCTGCGGAATTATGGCAGGAAACAGGGCGCTGGTATAATTATGGTTCCGAGTTATTTAGAATAAAAGACCGCCATGCCCGTGACTTTGCCCTTGGTCCTACACATGAAGAAGTAATCACGTCATTAGTTCGTGATGAAATCAGTTCTTATAAAAAGCTTCCGCTTATTTTATATCAAATACAAACAAAATTCCGTGACGAGGCCCGTCCTCGCTTTGGACTTCTTCGTGGACGGGAATTTATCATGAAGGATGCTTATTCGTTCCATGCTTCGAAAGAGAGCTTAGACGAGGCGTATAATGACATGGTAACGGCTTACTCTACTATTTTTAGAAGATGTGGGTTGAATTTTAGAGCGGTTATTGCTGATTCTGGGGCGATTGGCGGTAAAAATTCACAAGAGTTTATGGTTCTAACAGAAGTCGGGGAGGACACGATTGCCTATTCCAATGAATCTGAATTTGCAGCTAATATCGAAATGGCACCTGTTCATGTACAATATGAAAAATCTAATGAGGCATTAGCTTCATTGGAAAAAGTGGAAACGAAAAATAAAAAAACGATTGAAGAGGTTTCCGAGTTTTTACATGTATCAAAAGAAAAATGCTTAAAATCATTGCTTTTTAAAGTTGATGAAAAATATGTATTAGTCGTTGTGCGGGGAGACCACGAAGTCAACGATATTAAAGTGAAAAATTTATTAGAGGCAAAAGTAGTAGAGCTTGCTTCACCAGAAGAAACATTAGAGATTTTAAAAGCTGAGGTTGGATCAGTGGGCCCGATAGGGTTAACAGAGGAAATTGATATTATTGCAGACCAAGCTGTTCAATATGTTGTGAATGGTGTCTGCGGTGCTAATGAAACTGATTACCACTATACTGGTGTAAATATTGGTCGCGATTTTCAGCCGAGTCAGATTGCTGATTTACGCTTTATTCAAGTAGGTGACCCTTCACCTGATGGAAAGGGAACGATTCAGTTTGCGGAAGGCATTGAAGTTGGCCATGTCTTTAAATTGGGTACTGTATACAGTGAGTCAATGAAAGCGACCTATCTTGATGAAAATGGAAAATCACACCCAATGATTATGGGCTGCTATGGAATTGGCGTTTCAAGAACTGTTGCTGCAATCGTCGAACAACATCATGATGAAAATGGTATTATTTGGCCTGTTTCAGTGACACCATTTGAAGTACATCTTATTCCAATAAATATGAAAACGGAAGCACAAAAAGAACTAGCTGACGAGATTTATGAACAGTTAAATAGGGCCTCTATTTCTGTCTTATATGATGACCGCAATGAGCGGCCTGGTGTTAAATTTGCCGACTCTGATTTGTTTGGATTTCCAATTCGGGTTACCGTTGGTAAAAAGTGCGAGGAAGGCATTGTTGAAGTAAAGCTTCGTAAGTCTGGCGAAGTAGTAGAAGTAGCTGTGGCTGAATTAATAGATTGTTTAAAAGAAAAACTTAATTCCTATTAAGATTTATGTGAAAGCAACCATATTTAAGGTACCTCTTTTTCGCCTTGAGGTACCTTCCTTATTTGTTTTTGTTTTAGAGGGGGGATATGGAATGTCTAAAGATATCGCCATAAGAAAAGAACGGTTTCAGCTATTAGTAGAGCAAATTTCTTTACCCGTACAAATAATAGATTCATATTTTCAAGATGCGTTGATTGAAAAGCTAACAATTGAACGGAGTACAAAGTCTTGGCATTTTGAATTTAGACTTGAAACTCACTTACCTCTTGAAGTGTACTTATTATTCAAATCTCATTTAATCAATACTTTTCAACATATTGCTACTATAACATTTTCGTTATCATATTCAGCACCAGCTTTTTCTGAGACGATGATTCGGGAATATTGGCCGTTTATAATCGAGCAACTAGAGGGGATCTCACCGTCCCTCTTATCCCTTTTTAGGGAGCAAAAACCGAAGCAGAATGGCAATAAGCTTTTTCTTAATGTTCGCAATGAGCCAGAAGCGGCAACAGTTAAAAAGAAGCAGGTAAATTTTGAAACTATTTTTCAAACGTTAGGCTTTCCGTTGTTTGCGATTGAAACGGAAATCATTCAATCTGATGAAGAGTTTATCAAGTTTAAGGATCAGACGGAGCAAGAAGACCGTACGAAAATGCTCGAAGCGCTTGTCTTCTCTGAACAGAATAAAAAGCCAAGCCAAGAGAAGGTCGAAGAACAAACAGGCCCGCTTACAATTGGTTATATCATTAAAGATAATCCAGTTCCGATAAAAGAAATCCAAGAGGAGGAGCGGCGCATCACAATTCAAGGCTATGTGTTTTTCAGCGAAGTAAAAGAGCTGCGCAGCGGTCGTTCCTTGTTAACATTCAAAATTACCGATTACACTGATTCGTTAATGATTAAAGTATTTTCCCGTGATAATGATGATGTTCCATTGTTACAATCTATTAAAAAAGGCATGTGGGTTAAGGTGCGTGGCGGCATTCAAAATGATACATTTGTCCGCGACCTTGTGATGATGGCGCAAGATATAAATGAAATAAAAGCGAGTGAGCGCGAGGATACGGCAGAAGAAAAGCGAGTAGAACTTCATCTTCATACGCCAATGAGTCAAATGGATGCGGTCACATCCATTTCAGACCTTGTCAAGCAAGCGGGAAAATGGGGGCATAAGGCGATTGCGGTCACAGACCATGCTGTAGTTCAATCGTTCCCTGAAGCATATGCCGCGGGTAAAAAGAATGGAGTCAAAATATTATATGGCTTGGAAGCAAATCTAGTTGATGATGGGGTTCCGATTGCCTATAATCCTAGTCATCGGTTACTTGCCGATGAAACATATATTGTTTTTGACGTAGAAACAACAGGTCTTTCTGCTGTTTATGACACGATTATTGAACTTGCCGCTGTGAAAGTGAAAAATGGGGAAATTATTGATCGCTTTGAAGCATTTGCCAATCCACACCATCCCCTTTCAGCAACAACAATCGAGCTAACAGGGATTACTGATGATATGGTCAAGGATGCGCCAGATATTGCCGAGGTTATTAAACAATATCATGAGTGGATTGGTGACGATATTTTAGTAGCTCATAACGCCAGCTTTGATATGGGCTTTTTAAATATGGCCTTGCAAAAGATTGGCATGAAAAAAGCTGCAAATCCGGTTATTGATACGCTTGAATTAGGGAGATATTTATATCCAGAGTTGAAAAATCATCGTTTAAATACATTGTGTAAAAAGTTTGATATAGAACTAACCCAGCATCATCGTGCAATCTATGATGCGGAAGCAACGGGCTATTTATTAATAAAAATGCTAAAAGATAGTAATGAAAAAGAAATTCGCTATCATGACGAATTAAATAAAAATATGGGACAATCGGATGCTTATCGAAGGTCACGTCCATTCCATTGCATTTTGCTTGCTCAAAATAGCGTGGGCTTAAAAAATTTATTTAAGCTAGTATCTTTTTCACACATCGATTATTTTTACCGTGTTCCAAGAATTCCAAGGTCTTTGTTAATTCAATACCGCGAAGGTTTAATTATCGGTTCTGGATGTGATAAAGGGGAAGTTTTTGAAGCAATGATGCAAAAGTCACCTGAAGAGGCCGAGGAAATTGCTCAGTTTTATGATTATCTAGAAATCCAACCGCCTTCTAATTACTATCATTTAATTGAAAAAGAGCTCATCCGCAATGAACAAGCATTACTAGCGATTTTACGAAACATTGTCAAGCTTGGTGAAAAGTTAGGGAAGTTGGTCGTCGCTACAGGCAATGTCCATTATTTAAATGTAGAAGACCATATTTATCGAAAAATCCTCATTGCTTCCCAAGGAGGAAATCCGCTAAATAGACAAACGCAGCCACTTGTTCATTTTCGAACGACAAATGACATGCTTGAATGTATGGCCTTTTTAGGAGAAGAAAAAGCGAAGGAAGTTGTGATTACAAATACAAACAAAATCGCGGAGCAAATTGAAGAGATTAAACCGATTAAAGACGATTTATACACGCCGAAAATTGAAGGAGCAGACGAAGAAATCCGCAAGATGAGCTACGAGCGAGCTCGCCTAATCTACGGCGACAATCTCCCGGAAATTATCGAGGCGAGGCTTGAAAAAGAATTAAAAAGTATCATTGGCCATGGTTTTGCGGTTATCTATTTAATTTCCCATAAGCTTGTAAAAAAATCGCTTAATGACGGTTATTTAGTAGGCTCACGGGGATCTGTCGGCTCATCGTTCGTTGCTACGATGACAGAAATTACCGAAGTTAATCCGTTGCCACCACATTATGTTTGTCCAAATTGCAAGCATTCTGAGTTTTTTGATGATGGCTCTGTTAGCTCTGGTTTTGACTTGCCTGATAAGCTTTGTCCGGAATGCGGCACTAATTACAAGAAAGATGGTCATGACATCCCGTTTGAGACGTTCCTAGGCTTTAAAGGGGATAAGGTTCCTGATATCGACTTGAATTTCTCAGGGGATTATCAGCCGCGTGCCCATAATTATACGAAGGTTCTTTTTGGAGAGGATTATGTATACCGTGCAGGAACAATTGGTACAGTTGCCGATAAAACAGCTTTTGGCTATGTAAAAGGCTATGCTTCGGATCATAATTTAACGTTCCGAAATGCCGAGGTGGAGCGGCTTGCCACAGGCTGTACAGGGGCAAAAAGAACAACAGGCCAGCACCCTGGTGGAATCATTGTTATTCCGGACTACATGGATGTCTATGATTTTACACCGATTCAATACCCGGCAGACGATGTTGGTGCTGAATGGAAAACAACCCATTTTGATTTTCATTCCATCCATGATAATGTCTTGAAGCTTGATATACTTGGACACGACGACCCGACGGTCATTCGGATGCTTCAAGATTTAAGCGGGATTGATCCAAAAACAATCCCAACGGACGACAAAGAAGTAATGAAAATTTTTTCTGGACTCGAATCAATCGGTGTGACAGAAGAACAAATTATGTGTAAAACCGGGACATTAGGAATACCGGAATTTGGCACAAAGTTCGTAAGACAAATGCTTGAAGATACAAAACCAAGTACGTTTTCCGAGCTTGTGCAAATTTCAGGATTATCCCATGGGACAGATGTATGGTTAAATAACGCCAATGAACTCATTCAAAATGGTACGTGTACGTTAAGCGAAGTTATTGGTTGTCGTGATGATATCATGGTCTATTTAATATACAAAGGTCTAGAGCCTTCATTAGCTTTTAAAATCATGGAATCCGTTCGTAAAGGGAAAGGATTAACGGATGAATTTATCGAGGAAATGAAAAATAATAATGTCCCGAATTGGTATATTGATTCATGTCAAAAAATTAAATATATGTTCCCGAAAGCCCATGCTGCCGCTTATGTATTAATGGCAGTGCGGATTGCCTATTTTAAAGTGCATTATCCGATTCTTTTTTATGCTGCTTATTTTACAGTCCGTGCCGATGATTTCGATATCGATGCCATGGTTAAGGGCAGCAATGCGATTCGAAGCAAGATAGAGGAAATCAATGCAAAAGGATTGGATGCATCAACAAAGGAAAAGAATTTACAAACGGTGCTGGAAATAGCTTTAGAAACATGCGAGCGCGGCTTTTCTTTCCAGAAAATAGACTTGTATCGTTCAAGTGCGTCTGAGTTTATTGTTGATGGCAATACATTAATTCCACCTTTTAACTCGATTCCTGGCCTTGGTACAAATGCTGCTGTAAATATTGTCAAGGCAAGGGAAGAAGGCGAATTCCTATCAAAAGAGGATTTGCAGCAACGAAGTAAAATTTCGAAAACAGTGTTAGAATATCTTGAAAACCAAGGCTGTCTAGAAGGGCTACCAGATCAAAACCAGTTATCACTATTCTAGATGTTGTCTAGCTACAGCGCCCAGCGACGAGACGGGCAAGCCACCTCCCTACGATAAGTCAACATCGAAGCGCATTTGCGCTTCGTGTTTCCTTCATCTCGGTCGATGTGCTCCAGTCCATACGTCGCTAAACGGGCGCTTTCTCTTTTCGTGTGTTGCATAAATTTAGGCTATATGGTATAGTTTAAGGCGATGATACGAAAAATACTGGTAAAAGATGAAGAGTGGGCCAAAACCCGCTCTTTTATTTTCAATGATTTCTGCTTATGGAATGCATAACACTCATCTACTTGTCCCTGCTTTTTAAGCAGGGAATTTTATATCAAATCGTTAGTCATAAGGGGGGTAAATATGAGTAAAAAAGTAACAGAAGTGGCGGAAGAACTTGTCTTGCCAATCCTTTCAGAGTTGAATTTAGAACTAGTTGATATTGAATTTGTAAAGGAAGGAAAGAATTGGTATCTTCGCGTTTTTATTGATTCGGAAAATGGAATTGATATTGAAGATTGCGGCAAAGTAAGTGAAAAACTAAGTGAACGGCTTGATGAACGAGATCCGATTACATATCCGTATTTTTTGGAAGTGTCTTCACCTGGCGCTGAACGCCCGCTGAAAAAGCCTGATGATGTAAAGAAGGCAATTGGTAAACAAGTTCATATTAAAACATATGAACCAATCGAAAATGAAAAAGTTTTTGAAGGGAAGCTGCTTTCGTTTGATGGTGAGACAGTCATCATTGAAATCACCATTAAAACAAGAAAAAAGCAATTTTCAATTCCTTACAATAAAGTTGCTAGTGCAAGGCTAGCTGTTACCTTCCACTAAAACCGTTCGATTGATTATTTTAAAGGGGAGAAAACAATGAGCAGTGAATTATTAGATGCCTTAAACTTACTTGAAAAAGAAAAAGGCATTAGCAAAGATGTTTTATTAGAAGCGATTGAAGCAGCGTTAATATCAGCTTATAAACGCAATTTTAATTCGGCGCAAAATGTCCGCGTTGATGTCAATCCAATGACTGGAACAATGCGCGTTTTTGCTAGAAAAGAAATCGTTGAAGATGTGTTTGATCCAAGATTGGAAATCTCACATGAGGAAGCGAAAAAGCTTAATCCAAATTATGAGGTTGAAGATGTTGTCGAAATCGAAGTAACACCGAAAGACTTTGGTCGGATTGCTGCACAAACAGCAAAGCAGGTTGTTACGCAACGTGTTCGCGAAGCTGAAAGAGGAGTGATATACTCAGAGTATATCGACCGTGAAGAAGATATTATGACCGGTATTGTACAAAGGCAGGATTCAAGATTTATTTATGTAAACTTAGGAAAAATTGAAGCGCTCCTGCCTGTCAGTGAACAAATGCCAAATGAAACATACAAACCGCATGATCGCATCAAGGTTTTTATTACAAAGGTCGAAAAAACGACAAAAGGACCACAGATTTTCGTATCAAGAACACATCCAGGACTTTTAAAGCGTTTATTTGAAATAGAGGTACCAGAAATTTATGATGGCACCGTTGAAATCAAATCTGTTTCACGAGAAGCAGGTGATCGTTCAAAAATTGCCGTCCATTCCGATAATCCAGAGGTTGATCCAGTTGGTTCATGTGTTGGACAAAAAGGTCAGCGGGTGCAAGCGATTGTAACCGAGTTAAAAGGCGAAAAAATTGATATTGTGCGTTGGTCAAAAGATCCTGTTGAATATGTTGCCAATGCCTTAAGTCCTTCACAAGTCGTAAAGGTAATTGTTGATGAAGATGAAAAAGCGACTACAGTAGTCGTTCCAGACTTTCAGCTTTCACTCGCGATTGGCAAGCGCGGTCAAAATGCTCGCTTAGCGGCAAAACTCACAGGTTGGAAAATTGATATTAAAAGCTTATCGGAAGCAAAAGCTCAGAATCTTATCGATGAAGAGTCTTCTGAGGAACCTCTTTTTACACCATTAGATGATTTTCTTTCTAATGAAGATTTTGCAGATAAAGATTTAGAGTAGGGGTGGGTTGGATGAAAGCTCGAAAAGTACCGTTACGCAAATGTATTGCCAGTCAAGAAATGAAGCCAAAACGTGAACTCATTCGAATAGTCCGCTCAAAAGAGGGGGAAGTTTCAATCGACCCAACAGGTAAGAAATCAGGTAGAGGCGCTTATTTAAGTAAGGATAAGGAATGCGTGTTACTTGCGAAAAAGAAAAATATTCTTGAACATCATTTAGATGTTAAAATACCAGATTCATTTTATGATGAAATACTTGTTTTTCTAGAAAAGGAGCAATAAAAGGTTGAATCAAGTACAATGGATGTCTTTATTAGGCCTTATCAATCGAGCAGGTCAGCTAACAAGCGGGGAAGAATTAGTATTGAAAGAAATTCGAAAAGGCAAAGCGAAGCTTGTGATTTTGTCTATGGATGCCTCTTCTAATACTTCAAAAAAAATCACTGATAAATGTCACTATTATAAAATCCCTTTGAAAACTGTTACAGACCGAAATATGTTAGGTCAGGCAATTGGAAAAGACGCACGGGTTGTCGTGGCTGTTTTAGATAATGGTTTTGCAAAGAAATTAGTGGAGTTGCTCGATTAATTTTCTTGGGGGTGAACGTATGAGTAAAATGCGTGTTTATGAATATGCGAAACAACATAATAAGTCAAGTAAAGAAATTATTACGAAATTAACAGAATATAATATCGAGGTAGCAAACCATATGTCCATGATTGATGAAGAAGCAATTAAAGTATTAGATACTGCATTCACGAAAGAAAAACCTCAGGCTAATTCTAAGAAAAATGAAAATAAAAAACAAATGCCTGAACAGAAAAATAAGAAAGAAGCAACGGTTGCCATTACCGAGAAAGAACAAGGCGATGGTGTAAATCATTCTAATGACGAGGATTATAACCTTGACCAAAAAGCTAAAATGAAAGGTCAGAAAAAGACAAAACCGAAGCAGGACAAAGATAAGGGAAATGAAAAAGCTACAAAGCAAAACCAAAAAAATAAAAGGCCGCCATATCAACAGCAGCCACAGCAACAATCATCTAAAAAAGAAGAAGCGCCAAAGGTTGTTCGTTATGTAGATTCGCTAACGGTTGGTGAACTAGCTAAAAACTTAGGAAAAGAGCCTTCCGAAATTATTAAAAAATTAATGATGCTTGGTGTTATGGCAACTATCAATCAAGATTTAGACGATGATACGATTGAATTAATTGCTTCAGAATTCGGGGTCGGGGTTGAAAAAGAAGTTGTTCTTGATATGACAGACCTCGATAATTATATTAATGATGATAAGCCTGAAGATTTAGCGGAGCGTCCTCCTGTTGTTACGATTATGGGTCACGTTGACCACGGTAAAACAACATTGCTAGATTCAATCCGACATGCAAAGGTTGCCGCTGGTGAAGCAGGTGGGATTACGCAGCATATCGGTGCTTACCAGGTGGAAACGAATGGTAAGAAAATAACATTCCTTGATACACCTGGACACGAAGCGTTTACAACAATGCGGGCTCGCGGTGCAAGTGTAACAGATATTACGATTCTTGTTGTTGCTGCAGATGATGGTGTCATGCCACAAACGAAAGAAGCAATCAACCACGCCAAAGCAGCAGGTGTTCCGATTATCGTTGCTGTTAACAAAATCGATAAAGAGAGCGCTAATCCTGACCGCGTTATGCAAGAGTTAACTGAATTTAATTTAATTCCAGAAGCTTGGGGCGGTGATACGATTTTCGTTATGCTTTCTGCACTGAAAGGTGAAGGAATTGATGAACTATTAGAAATGATTTTACTTGTAAGTGAAGTGGAAGAGTACAAGGCAAATCCTAAGCGATTAGCGGTTGGAACAGTTATTGAGGCAAACCTTGATAAAGGTAAAGGTTCAGTAGCTACACTCTTAGTTCAAAATGGTACATTAAAGGTTGGCGATCCAATCGTAGTTGGAAGTACGTATGGCCGTGTTCGTGCAATGGTAAATGATGTAGGCCGCCGTGTTAAAACAGCAGCGCCTTCTACACCAGTAGAGATTACAGGATTACATGACGTTCCAAGTGCTGGTGACCGTTTTATTGTCTTTGAGGATGAGAAGAAAGCCCGTCAAGTCGGTGAGGCTCGAGCACAGAAACATATTGAAGAACAACGCAGTGAGAGAAATAAGGTAAGTCTTGAGGATTTATTTGAACATATTAAACAAGGTGAAATGAAAGAAATTAACCTAATTGTCAAAGCTGATGTTCATGGCTCAGCAGAAGCGATGTCAGCTTCTTTACAAAAGATTGATGTCGAGGGTGTGAAGGTTAAAATCATTCATACTGGTGTAGGTGCGATTACTGAATCAGACGTTATTTTAGCTTCGGCTTCAAATGCCATCATTATCGGCTTTAACGTACGTCCTGATGTCAATGCTAAAAAGACAGCGGATGTTGAGGATGTTGACATTCGCCTTCATCGCATTATTTATAAAGCGATTGAAGAAATTGAAGCAGCTATGAAAGGGATGCTTGACCCAGAATTTGAAGAAAAAGTGATTGGTCAAGTTGAAGTTCGTAATACATTTAAAGTATCCAAGGTTGGAACGATTGCTGGCTGCTATGTTACAGATGGGAAGATTACCCGCGATTCAGGAATTCGTCTAGTTCGTGACGGTGTCGTTATTTTTGAAGGTGAAGTTGACACATTAAAACGTTTCAAAGACGATGTAAAAGAGGTAGCGCAAGGCTATGAATGTGGAATGACCATCAAAAATTATAATGATATTAAAGAAGGCGACATTATCGAAGCTTACGTTATGCAAGAAATTGAACGTAAATAACCAGTAGTGCATAATTTCGAGGTGATTTATATGAGTAATTTTCGCTCAACAAGAGTCGCAGAACAGATGAAAAAAGAATTAAGTGAGATCATTGGCCGCAAAATCAAAGACCCTCGTATCGGTTTTGTCACTGTTACAGATGTTCAAGTAACAGGTGATTTGCAACAAGCAAAGGTCTTTATTACTGTCCTTGGGGACGAAGAGCAAAAGCAAGCGACATTAACTGCTCTTGCAAAGGCACATGGATTTATTCGTTCCGAAATCGGGAAAAGAATTCGTTTACGAAAAACACCTGAGATTGCCTTTGAGTTCGATGAATCGATTGAATATGGCAACCGGATTGAAACATTAATTGAACAGCTACACAAAGAAAAAGAAGATCATTAATTCATAGAGGCTGACACGTTTGTTTTGTGTCAGCCCCTTTTTCTGTGTCATTCATTCATTTATAGAGGAGGCCTTACATGTGGATGGAATTTTGCCGCTTTGGAAGCCTAGAGGTATAACTTCCCATGATTGTGTATATAAATTAAGAAAGATTTTAAAAACAAAAAAGATTGGTCATACGGGGACGCTTGACCCTGACGTTGATGGCGTCTTGCCAATCTGTATAGGGCGTGCAACAAAGGTAGCGGAGTATTTGACAGACTCCTCTAAAGCGTATGAAGGCGAAGTGACGATAGGAACGGCAACAACGACAGAGGATGCCTCTGGTGAAGTTGTCGAAGAAAAAACAATCAATCGCTTACTACCTATTGAGGAAATTGAAAAGGTGTTAACGACGTTTCATGGTCAACTTACTCAAGTGCCGCCGATGTATTCGGCTGTAAAAGTAAATGGGAAAAAATTATATGAATATGCGCGCCAAGGAATCGAAGTAGAGCGTCCACAGCGCATCATCACTATATATGAATTAAAATTATTGGATGAGTTCAAAGAGCTGGACAATGCCCATAATAAATTTCGCTTCTATGTGAAAGCAAGTAAAGGTACTTACGTCCGAACACTAGCGGTTGATATAGGGAAAGCACTTGGTTACCCGGCCCATATGTCCAATTTAACGAGAGTTGCTTCAGGAAGTTTTACAACAACTGATTGTTTGACCTTTGATGAAATTGTAGAGCAGTTTGAAAATGGAAGATTGAAACTTTTCCCAATAGAAAGAGCCCTTTCCCATTTGACGAAATACGAAATTAATGAAACACTTGAGATTAGGGTGAAAAATGGACAAGTTCTCACCATGCCAGAAGAATGTAAAGGTCTTGACAAGTTTGCCCTTATTAATAAAAATAAAGAATGTGTTGCAATTTATAAGCCACATCCAACAAAAGAAGGGCTTATGAAACCAGAGAAGGTAATAAGAAATGATTAATTTTTGTCTCTAATGTAAGCAGGTGAATGATATATGGAAATTTTTCAAATAAGACATCCACATACTATAAAAAAGGAAGAGCTTCCCCAGATCGTAGTGGCATTAGGATATTTTGATGGGGTGCATCTTGGTCATCAAAAGGTCATCACAACAGCCATTAAGAAAGCGGAACAATTGGGCTGTAAAAGTGCGGTTATGACTTTTTATCCACATCCATCAGTTGTTTTACGAAACAGCAGTGCCCATGAACAATGCATAACATCGATAGAGGATAAAAAAGAAGAAATCACGAAGCTTGGCATCGATTATTTGTTTATTGTTGAGTTTACGCCTTCATTTGCCGAGCTATTGCCGCAGCAATTTGTTGACCAATACATAATCGAGCTGAACGTGAAGCATGTTGTAGCTGGTTTTGATTATACGTATGGTAGATTAGGAAAAGGGACAATGGAGACGCTGCCTTTTCATTCAAGAGAGCAATTTACGCAAACAGTTGTCGATAAGGTTGTTGAAAATAATGAAAAGGTAAGTTCGACCTTAATTCGAGAGCTTATTCTAAATGGACGAGTTGACATTTTACCAAATTATCTTGGCCGTTATTATAAAACAAAAGGGGTTGTCATTCATGGTGAAAAACGCGGAAGGACAATCGGCTTTCCAACGGCTAATATAGAGCATCTTGCCAATTATATATTACCTTATACAGGTGTTTATGCTGTATACATTCAGCTTTCGGGAATTTGGTATAATGGTGTTTTAAATATAGGGTACAAGCCAACCTTTCACGATCCAGACACTGTTAAACAATCGATAGAGGTTCATATTATTGATTTTAATGAGTCCATATATGGAAAAGAAGTTCAAATCATGTGGCTGAAACGAATTCGCTCTGAACAAAAATTTAATTCGGTGAAAGAGTTAGTTTCACAAATACAGCGGGATAAGAAAGAAGCAAACCACTATTTCGAGGAAATGAAAGGGAAAAAACTTGCATTTTGTCTAAAATAATAGTATTCTATATTTGTTAAAGAACAAAGAACCATTGCTTGGCAATGCGAATCACCAACGCTTGCTCGGTAATCGGGGATATTTGATAAGGAGGTGAATAGGATGGCTATCACACAAGAACGTAAACAAGAACTAATCAACGAGTTTAAAACTCATGAAAGTGATACTGGTTCTCCAGAAGTTCAAATTGCTGTCCTAACAGAAGAGATTAACAATTTGAATGGTCATTTACGTGTTCACAAGAAAGACCATCATTCACGTCGTGGTCTTTTAAAGATGGTTGGTAAACGTCGTAACTTACTTACCTATCTTCGTAACAAAGATGTTACACGCTACCGTGAATTGATTCAAAGACTTGGATTACGTCGATAATTATTGCAGAAAGCGGGAATATTCCCGCTTTTTTGTTAGCACAAATATCTTTGGTATGAATTAGCAATCGAACTATGAAAATAACTACATACATTAAAGTAGATAATAAATAACATAAGCAATCATCAATAAAATAAAAAAATATATATGAGAGGGGTCTCGATACATGGAACATGAAAAACAAATTTTCTCCATGAATTGGGCAGGCCGCAAATTAACCGTTGAAATTGGTCAGTTAGCTAAACAAGCCAATGGAGCGTGTTTAATTCGATATGGAGAAACGGCTGTCCTGTCCACCGCTACAGCATCTAAAGAACCAAAAAGTTTAAGCTTCTTTCCTTTAACGGTAAATTACGAAGAACGTTTATATGCTGTTGGTAAAATACCTGGAGGCTTTATTAAACGGGAAGGCCGTCCAAGTGAAAAAGCAATTTTAGCAAGCCGATTAATTGACCGTCCGATTCGTCCGTTATTTGCTGATGGTTTTAGAAATGAAGTTCAAGTAATCAGCATCGTCATGAGTGTTGACCAAGATTGCTCATCAGAAATGGCGGCGATGTTTGGTTCTTCCTTGGCGCTATCAGTTTCGGATATTCCTTTTGAAGGACCAATTGCTGGGGTAACAGTAGGCCGCGTAGACAACGAATTTATTATTAACCCAACAGTTGAACAACAAGAAAAAAGTGATATCCATTTAGTAGTTGCTGGAACGAAAGATGCGATTAATATGGTTGAAGCAGGTGCAGAAGAAGTGCCTGAGGAAACGATGCTTGAAGCGATTATGTTTGGACATGAGGAAATTAAGAAGCTAATTGCCTTCCAAGAAGAAATCGCAAAGCAAGTAGGCAAAGAAAAATCAGAAGTAGTCCTTTATGAACTCGATGCTGCACTTGAAGCTGAAGTCCGTGAAATGGCGGAAGAAGATATTAAAAAAGCGGTTCAAGTGGCTGAAAAGCATGCTCGTGAAGATGCGATTAACGAAGTGAAAGCAGCTGTCAAGGCAAAGTTTGAAGAACGTGAAGAGCTTCCAGAAGGAACGTTAGAGCAAGTGGGAGAAATTATGTACAAGCTTGTGAAAGAGGAAGTTCGTCGTTTAATTACAAAAGAAAAAATCCGTCCAGATGGCCGTAAAATCGATGAAATCCGTCCTTTATCATCTGAGGTTGGCTTACTGCCAAGAACGCATGGATCAGGCCTATTTACACGTGGACAAACACAAGCATTAAGCATTTGTACACTTGGAGCTTTAGGTGATGTGCAAATTTTAGATGGTTTAGGCATTGAAGAATCAAAACGGTTTATGCATCATTATAACTTCCCACAATTCAGTGTTGGGGAAACAGGTCCAATTAGAGGACCTGGTCGCCGTGAGATTGGACATGGCGCATTAGGTGAACGTGCCTTAGAGCCGGTTATACCATCTGAAAAGGATTTTCCATATACAATCCGTTGTGTATCGGAAGTTCTTGAATCAAACGGATCTACATCACAAGCAAGTATTTGTGGTAGCACGCTAGCAATGATGGATGCTGGTGTGCCAATTAAAGCGCCAGTTGCAGGTATAGCGATGGGACTTGTTAAATCAGGCGATGACTATACTGTTTTAACAGATATTCAAGGGATGGAAGACCATCTTGGTGACATGGACTTTAAAGTGGCTGGGACAAGCCAAGGGGTTACTGCTTTACAAATGGACATCAAGATTGATGGATTATCACGTGAAATTTTAGAGGAAGCCCTCATGCAAGCGAAAAAAGGCCGTATGCAAATTTTAGAGCATATGCTACAAACACTTTCGAAACCACGTGGTGAATTATCACAATATGCACCGAAAATTTTAACAATGACGATTAATCCGGATAAGATTCGCGATGTCATTGGTCCAAGTGGAAAACAAATCAACAAAATTATTGAAGAAACTGGCGTTAAGATTGATATTGAACAAGATGGTATGATTTTCATTGCCTCTCCAAATATGGAAATGAATCAAAAAGCAAAGAAAATTATTGAAGACATCGTCCGTGAAGTTGAAGTTGGCCAAATGTATCTTGGAAAAGTAAAACGAATTGAAAAATTCGGAGCATTTGTTGAAATTTTCCAAGGGAAAGACGGCCTTGTTCATATATCAGAGTTGGCTGAAGAGCGGGTCGGCAAGGTTGAAGATGTTGTATCGATTGGTGATGAGTTATTAGTAAAAGTAACGGAAATCGATAAACAAGGCAGAATTAACCTTTCAAGAAAAGCGGTTCTTAAAGAACAAAAAGAAAAACAAGAGCAAGCATAACAAGGAGGAAGCTGAAACAACAGCTTCTTCTTTTTTTAATACTGATAAGTATAACCTTTTATAGGATATCAGTATAAGAAAAAGGGCCTTTAGGTCATACCCTTGGTACATCAAAATTTGCTATTATGGCAAATTTCGTGTTTTTCTAATGTTCTAACTCGTCCAGTTATTACATAGCTTTTCTATGAAGGAGGACGAGATAAAATGAATAGAGTAGCTTTGCAATTAGTTGGCTTTTCTCTTATTTTGATTATAACGATTGGAGTTACCCAAAACCCATATACGACTAACTATGTGGATGTATTAAAAAAGTCTGCAATCACCGTTTCAAAACAAAAGGATCCTCTTTATCTGGAAATAGAACAACAAAAGAGTGAGTTTGAAGCCGTACCACAGGATGCCCGTATAGACAGGGTGTGGAAAGCGATACCTGGCTTGAACGGTCTAAAAGTGAACGTAGCGGAATCGTATAAACGGATGAAGAAGGAGGGCCGATTTAATCCTGACAAGTTAGTTTTCGATGAAGTGGCGCCAAAAGTTACATTAAACGATTTGCCGCCAGCTCCGATTTATCGCGGACACCCAGAAAAGCCGATGGTTACGTTTTTAATTAATGTTGCTTGGGGGAATGAGTACATTCCTTCGATGTTAAAAACGTTGGAAAAGCATCATATTACAGCGACGTTTTTTTTAGATGGCAGCTGGGTTAAAAAACATCCTGATCTTGCTAAAATGATTGTTGATGCCGGGCATGAAATCGGCAACCATGCTTATTCACATCCAGATATGAAAAATTTATCCGAAGAAAAGATTCGTGAAGAAATTGTAAAAACGAATGAAATTATTAAAGCAACGACTGGCATTTCCCCGAAATGGTTTGCTCCTCCTAGTGGAAGTTATAAAGATGCAGTTGTTAAAATTACTGCTGAGGAAAATATGAAACTCATTATGTGGACGGTTGATACTGTTGATTGGAAAAAACCTAATCCGGTTGAAATGGTCAATCGTGTCGTTAGTAAAGTATCAGCCGGTTCGATGATTTTAATGCATCCTACATCGTCAACGGCTAATGGATTGGAAAATCTTATTATAAAAATAAAAGAAAAAGAATACCAAATTGCAAATGTGTCAACATTATTAAGTGAAGAGCGTGTAAAGATAAGGAAATAGAGGGGAAATATAAAATACGTGACATACTTTGCTAATATTGGTATGATGCAATAGTAGCATTTTGTACAATAGGAGGATTTCGCTTGATAAAAAAGTATACTTGCCAAAATGGAGCTAGAGTTGTACTTGAAAATATCCCAACCGTCCGCTCAGTTGCCATTGGCGTCTGGATTGGTACAGGTTCGCGCAATGAAACAAAAGAAAATAATGGGATTTCCCATTTTTTAGAACATATGATTTTTAAAGGAACAAAAACGCGCACTGCAAAAGATATCGCTGAAAGCTTTGATAGCATCGGCGGTCAAGTCAATGCGTTTACGTCAAAAGAATATACATGCTATTATGCAAAAGTACTAGATGAACATGCAGATTTTGCCCTAGAAGTATTAGCAGATATGTTTTTTAATTCAATCTTCGATGAAGAGGAATTAAAAAAAGAGAAAAATGTTGTATTAGAAGAAATCAAAATGTATGAGGATACACCAGACGATATCGTTCATGACATTTTAAGCAAAGCAACATTCGGAGATCATCCGCTTGCCTATCCAATTTTAGGTTCAGAGGAAACATTAGCAACCTTTACTGGTGATACTTTAAGAAATTATGTTGGCAAGTATTATACGCCTGACAATGTTGTTATCTCAATAGCTGGAAATGTTGAAGATACTTTTATTAAAAAGGTTGAAAATTATTTTGGCGGCTACGAATCTACACACACACGGCCTGCTTATACTGCTCCAACCATCTTTGATGAAAAGATTGCCAGAAAAAAAGACACAGAACAAGCCCATTTATGTATCGGCTTCAATGGTTTAGAGCTGGGCCATGAGAATATTTATTCCCTTATTGTCCTCAACAATATTCTTGGTGGAAGCATGTCAAGCCGACTTTTCCAAGATGTACGTGAGGCAAGAGGTCTGGCCTATTCAATCTTTAGTTATCATTCGGCGTTTTTGGATAATGGTCTTTTAGCAATCTATGGTGGAACGGCTAGCAATCAGTTAGATATTTTATTCGAAACAATTCAAACAACCCTGTCGACGTTAAAGGCAAAGGGCATTACTGAAAAGGAACTAACAAACAGTAAGGAGCAATTAAAAGGAAGCTTAATGCTGAGCTTGGAGAGCACAAATAGCCGGATGAGCCGCAATGGCAAAAATGAATTGCTACTCAAGCGCCATCGCTCGTTAAATGAAATATTAGAGCAAGTTTCTGCGGTTACTTTAGATTCCGTAAATGATTTTGCGAAAAAGATTTTTACAGATCAATATTCTGTAGCACTCATTAGCCCTGAAGGGAAATTGCCAACGAATATTATATAAGGCGTATAAATAAAAATACCTATTATCATCTATAATAGGTATTTTTTTATTTAGCAGAATATAGATATTATAAAGGTCGTACAGCAAGGGGGAAGGCTAAATGAGGCTTAGTGAAATGAATGGCAAAGAAATTATTGATTTAAAAAAAGGAGAACGGATGGGTGTTCTTGGTCAAGCTGATTTGGAGATTGATGAGAAAACCGGGCATATTAAAGCTTTTTTAATTCCGACGATGAAGTGGTTTGGATTGAAGAAGGATGGTATGGAAGTACGTGTTCCATGGCATAATATTACAAAAATCGGCAGTGATATGATCATTATAGATTTTGGTGAGTAGAAAATCGGAGGTTAATCCAATAAAGGGATTAGCCTCTTTTTATATTTCGTGTTTTTCTAATATTCACCATCTTTTTGTTCTTTTCATATGATGTGGAAGAATGTAATGTAGGTTATTCCTTTAATTATTCAGCAATAAAGAAGGTGAGATGCGAATGTTAACAGACTTGCATATTGCTGTGATCGGTGGGGACGCTCGGCAATTAG
Source organism: Bacillus sp. (in: firmicutes) (assembly GCA_012842745.1). NCBI lineage: Bacteria > Bacillati > Bacillota > Bacilli > Caryophanales > Bacillaceae > Bacillus > Bacillus sp. (in: firmicutes). The sequence goes on from DUSF01000056.1 coordinate 176,495, forward strand.
AAGTCATCCGCAAATTGACAGAATTAGATGCGAAGTTATCATTAGTAGGATTTACGCAACTGGACCATGTTTTTTCTGGAGCCTCAAAGAAAAATATCGAGGAACTTGATTTTTCTAAACTCGATTCAATTATTCTGCCTGTAAAAGGAACGAATGCAACAGGTGAAGTGGAAACGATTTTTTCAAATGAACAAATTGTGTTAACAGTGGAAATGCTGAAACAAACACGAGAACATTGCATCATTTTTTCTGGTATTAGCAATCCTTATTTGGATTCTCTTTCAGTTGATTCAAGACGAAAGCTTATAAAACTTTTTGAACGGAATGATGTCGCAATTTATAACTCAATCCCAACTGTTGAGGGCACGATTATGATGGCCATCCAACATACAGATATAACTATTCATGGTTCGAATGTCATTGTGATTGGCCTTGGGAGAGTAGGCATGTCGGTCGCAAGGGCCTTTAGTTGCCTTGGTGCAAAAGTAAAGGTCGGGGCTCGGAAGCTGGAGGATCTTGCGCGAATCACGGAAATGGGCTTACAGCCATTTTATACAGCCGATTTAATAAACGAAGTTGATGAGGCCGATATTGTCATTAATACAGTTCCATTCTTAGTTGTTTCGGCTAAAGTTATATCCAAAATGCCACTTCATACGGTGATTATCGATTTAGCTTCGAAACCAGGAGGCACTGATTTTAGGTATGCCGAAAAAAGGGGCGTGAAAGCTCTTTTAGCACCAAGCCTTCCCGGCATCGTCGCCCCGAAAACAGCTGGGAAAATTGTGGCGAATGTCATTTCGCAATTGCTGATGGAAGAGCTGCAACAAGGAAAGGAGAAATTATAAATGTCTCTTAATGGAAAACGAATTGGTTTTGGCTTAACTGGCTCCCATTGCACGTATGATGCCGTCATGCCGCAAATCGAAAAGCTCGTAAATAGAGGGGCCCATGTCATCCCCGTTGTTACTCATACAGTAAAAAATACGACAACAAGGTTTGGCAAGGGGGAGGACTGGCTAACGAAATTGGAAGAAGTGACAGGGACAAAGGTAATTGATTCAATCGTTGCGGCTGAACCACTTGGTCCGAAAACGCCTTTAGAAAGCATAGTTGGTAAAGTGCCCACATAAAATGGCAATACATCACGAATCCCGAGAGGTGAATGGGCATGCTCGGATATCCTAACAAGCTCGAACGTATTAAAGAAATTGCGATTTATTTACGAAAATCAAGGCAGGATGAAGGGCTGGAAACGGAAGAAACATTGGCAACGCATAGGAAGATTTTAACCGAGATTTCCGAACAACATCGTTGGAAATACGATATTTATGAAGAAGTAGCAAGCTCTATTGATATGGATATTCGAACAGAGCTTACGAAAATGCTGAAACAAATTGAAACGGGCTGCTATGATGCGGTTTTAGTGATGGATGTAGACCGTTTATCAAGAAGTGTAAAAGATTCAGCAATTATTAAAGCGATATTAGCTGAACATGATGTTTTTATCATCACGGCGGACTTGCAGGTCATTGATTTAAATGAGGATAATGATAGCCTTGTCAGTGACTTTATGGATGTTTTATCAAGCTTTGAGTATAAACAGATCAGAAAAAGAATGATGAGAGGAAAGCGCGCTGGGGCACAAGATGGAAAATGGAATAATGGCATCGCACCGTTAGGCTATGAAGTAAATAAAGAGAAAAAAACACTCGAAATTATCGATGAAGAGGCAGCAATTATAAAGTATATTTTTCAAAGGGCGACAGAAAAAATAGGCATAACTTCGATTACTGATGAGCTAAATAAACGGGGCTATAAAACAAAAAGAAAGCGGCCTTTCAATGATGTCGGTGTAAGGAGAATTATTAAAAACGAAACGTATAAAGGCTTGTTAATAAGACATCGCCTTAAAAAGAGTGGCAATAAGCGTGAACTTCATCCAAAGGAACATTGGGTGGTTGTAAAAGATGCCTTTCCCGCCATTGTTAGTGAAGAAATATGGGAAGCTGCGAATGATGAATTAACTAAGCGGTCAACGGAACCGATGAAAATAAGAGCAAAAACCTTTGGACTAAGTGGATTTACTAAATGCGGCTATTGTGGTTATACATTAACGTTAAGGCATAGAAAAGATAGGAAAACAGATAAAATCGTGCGTGGTTGTCATCGTAAATATGTAAATGGTCAAAGATGCAAAAATAGCAGTATCTCCTATTATGCTGTTATGGAAGCAATTTTTGAACAATTAAAATCGTATGAAACAAAGCTACAAAATGATATTACAAAATTAGAAATCCAAGAAAACACACTACAAAAGGAGCGAAAAGGAAGGCTTGCAGCACTTGAAAATCAATTTAAAAAAATTGATTCAGCATTAAAACAAATTGATATTGCCTGGGAAGAAATGATTATCAATCTAACAGAATATAAAGAAAAACGGCAGAAATTAAACGGGCAAAAGGAAATACTAAATCAAGAAATTAAAGTACTTAACAATATACTAATAAAAAACGATAGAGATGAAGTGAAGAAAGTGCTAGAAGATTTAGACACATTTTTACATGGAAACGAAAGCTTAACTGCGAAGCAATTAAACAGCCGGTTACGATCTTTTATAGAAAAAATAGAATTGTATAATGATAAAGATGTAGAGGGAAGTCCGAGGATTTTACTTTACTTTGTTTAAAAGAAACAAGTGGGATATAAGACCCATAATCAGGGAATCCCCCGATGGTATAGGTTGATGCTTTTAGATACAATTATATATAAATGGGGAAAGGTGGTTAGGGCAATGAGAATGTCAATAAGGAACAAAGTTTTCATCATTACACTGTTATTGTTAGCTGTACCTAGTTTAATCATCGGATTTTCAGGTTATTATTCAGCAAAAACGAGTTTAAACGAATCAGGTGCAACTGGATTGAAAAACCTTGTACGAATGACAATTGAGATGATAGATGCCCTACAGGTAGATGTAGAAAAAGGAACTTTACCATTTGATGAAGCACAAGAGCGTGTGAAAGCGCATATTATCGGCGAAAAACAAGCAGGTGGAACACGACCTATTACTAAAAAGCTTGATATTGGGACAAATGGCTATTTTTTTATTCTTGATAAAGAAGGGAATTTAGTAGCCCATCCTTCACTTGAAGGGCAAAATCTTTGGGAAAAACCTGATATAGATGGATTTCTTTTTGTTCAAGATTTTATTAAAAAGGGGAATGAAGGCGGAGGGTTTACATATTACCAATGGGGATTGCCAGATAATCCAGATAAAGCTGCACCGAAAATTTCTTATACGGAGCTAGATCCGAATTGGGGCTGGTATGTTTCAGCAGGCTCTTATATGAAAGATTATAATAGCGGAGCAAGTCAAGTATTATATATTCTGTTAACTATATTAGGGTTTGCGCTTATCGCTGGCATTATTGTAATCATAATTTTTTCAAATCATTTATCAAAGCCATTGCAAGTATTATCTGGGCAAGTTAAACAAATTGCATCAGGTCATTTAAATGTTGAAGAAATTAAAATTAATAATAAGGATGAGATTGGTGCACTAGCATCAGATGTAAACACGATGACAACCAATTTACGCGATATTATTGGACAAATCATGTCAAGCTCCCATCATGTAGCTAGTACATCAGAACAATTGTCGTCCAGCAGTGAGCAGACAAGTATAGCTACAGAAGAAATAGCAAATTCGATTCAGGAAATCGCCAGCGGTGTTGATAACCAGATGAAGAGCGTAGGACAAATGACGGTAGTTGTTTCTGAAATAACGAAGGGAATTGAGCATATCTCCCAAAGTATCCAAGAGCTAAGTGACTCTTCAGCCACAGGTGCAAATAATGCTAAATTAGGTAATCAGGTTGTAACCCAATCTGTCGAACAGATGAAGCAAATTAATAGTACAAGCGAAGCGATGGAAAAGATAATTAAAGTATTAGGGCAAAAATCCGAACAAATTGGCAATGTCATTTCTTTAATTACAAACATCGCCGATCAAACTAATTTATTAGCATTAAATGCAGCTATTGAAGCTGCCCGAGCTGGGGATCATGGTAAAGGTTTTGCGGTTGTTGCCGGTGAAGTTCGTAAACTAGCGGAAGAGTCAAGCCAAGCTGGCGGCAAGGTTAATGAATTAATTCAAGATATTCAGCTAGAGGTTAACAAAACAATGAAAGCAATGGAACAAAACGGCGTTGCAATTGAACGAGGAATGACGTTAACGAATCAAGCAGGAGAAGCGTTCGGAGAAATTGCTGCCAGTGTTGAACAGATTAGTGAACAAATTCAAAACATTTCTGCAGCTATTCAAGAGATGAATGCAAGTAGAGAAACATTATCACAAACAGCACAATCTACGGAACATGTGACGAAAGAAGCTGACGGACATTCTCAAAGAGTGGCGGCATCTACCGAACAACAACTTGCATCTATCGAAGAAATATCAGCAGCAGCCCGCACGTTAGCTAATATGGCAGATGACCTTCAGCAAATTGTAAGTAAATTTACTTTGTAGGTGGCTGCACCACAAAAAGATTGATAGGAGAGCTAGTGATGAAAAAAAGGTCACAGCTCTTTTTTCATTACGATAATACTGTAACCTTTCCATTTTTATAATCGACTATTATTGTGAAATAGAAAAAAAGGAGATGCTTTTTATGAAAATGGCAAAAATCATACCAATTGCGATGACAGCATTATTAGTAGGCAGTACAACTGTTGCCACCACAACATTCGCAACAACAGTAGTACCAATTGAACAGGAGCAGGTACAACCAGTCTTTATTAAGACTACAGGTACAATTGAAAGCATAGATGTTCGTATGGGGGTAAGCTACTATTCAATTAAAGAAGGGGAAAATACAAATACGTTAGTGGTTACAGCCGATACATTTGTATTTGACAATACAGGGAAAAGGGTAGAGCTGAAGAAAAGCGATAAAGTAACGGCTTACACATACGCGAATAAACCGATGATAATGATTTATCCACCACAATACAACCCAGAGGTAGTCATTGTTGAAACAGAAGCAGCGGGTTTTGCAGCAGTAGGAACATTTGATAAAAACTTAGTAGATGCTAACCTGTCATTAAAATTAAATGTTGGCGATGAGACGGAACTATCTAGCTTATCGGGTAAAAAGGTGAAAATTGCCGATTTAGCGGAGCAAAATTTACTCGTATTCTACACAATCACAACAAGGAGCATTCCTGCACAAACATCACCGCAAAAGATAGTTGTATTGGATCAAGAGGAACCTAGTCAGGAAATTGAGGAATCCAATCAGGAAATTGTAACTAATCCTGTTGTCGAAGAAATTATCGCCAAAGATTACTATGAAGTAGACGGAACAAAAATGGTACCGCTTCGAGCTCTTGCTGAAGAACTTGGTTACAAGGTTGATGCAACAAGTAAAGGAGCTATCCTAACAAAAGGAGCCCAAACCTATACCATTACACGTGGTGAAAAGGTATACAGCCATAACGAAGCCCTTCGCTATTTCGAAGTAGCTCCAGCTCTTCTCGAGCCAGGGAAAACATATGTACCGGTTCAATTTATTCAAGAATTGATAAATTAATATAGCTTTGTTTGCGGGGTTTTATCGGAGTAAGCGGCTATATTGAGTTTGAATTTCTATGAAATAGCCGAGAACACTCTAAATTAGAAACAATGCCGTAGACTGTATTTTTAAAAGATGGAAAATTTGTAAAAGCATGTTGATTATTAAAAAAATGAAAGCTTATAATGAAGAAAAATACATAGAAAAGAGGTGATAGAGATGGGGGTTTCAAGCTTATCAACTGGAAATACTTTAAGAATGGAAGACCAGAAACTTGCCACGCAACAGAGACTGATGACTGAAACGAATAACAACAGTACAGCGCAGGATACACAAACAAGTAAAAATCAATCACAGGAATTAGAAGGTTTATTTTCAGGGAAAACAGAACAAGAATTATATGCTCAAGAGAACTCTTTCGTGAATGACAGGGCACAAAGCGCTCAAAATCAAGCAGGGGCAGCTAATGGAAAAATCAATTATACAGTAGAGGATATTTTTTTCAATTTCATCAACATACGAAATCAGTCAGGCAATTCATCGGAAATTAATAATAAGAATTTACTAGGTTCATCTGATCAAAAAAATTCCGAAAATTCTTCAGGTGCAAAAGCAGTAGATAATCCTGTAAAGGAAAAAAAGCTAGAAAAGCCAGAAGTAAAACGGCAAATTCGCGAATTGCAAAATGCAGAGCAAAATGTTCGCATGCATGAACAGGCACACAAAGCAGCAGGCGCGGGTGTGACAGGGGCGATTTCATACTCCTATTCAACAGGGCCAGATGGGAAAAAATATATAACTGGTGGAGAGGTCTCAGTACAGGCTCCTGAAGGGAATACACCAGAGGAATCCATTCAAATCCTTGAAAAAGTAAAAAGTGCTGCGCTGGCACCAGCTGACCCATCTTCACAAGACTTAAGTGTAGCGGCCAATGCTACAGCACAAATTCAACAAAAGAAAGCTGAAATGTCAAGTGAGAACACTTCTCTACAGGATGATGCAGAAGCACAAAACGAGCCATTAAATGGCTCTACTCAAAAGAGATCTTCAAAAGAAAATGATAACAACAAATCAGAAATAACAACTTTCGTTTCTGATCAAACTTTAGACACTATAATGTTTGAAAAAACATATAAAAAAGCAGTGACTAGCTACACAGAACAAATGAAAATAGCAAAAAATAACTTTAGTGTAGAACAGCCATTGTTTTTAAAAGTTGTATAATGTTTGATACGATACTACTATTTTTAAACTAGGCTTGGATAGCAACAATTGTTTAGGAATCATACGGTATTGTTTAGCGTACTAAAACGGGGAGAATAAAGTGATAAAAAAAGTAGAGGAATTAGCTTTATTCCTTTGCTTTTTTATTAGCTTCATTGTTTTTTAGTGATGAACATTAGAGCCATATTGTGCATCAAAATGGCATAGAACAGTTTTTGGTGGTACGAAATAGGGCTGTATAACAGCCCTATAACAGCCACTATTGTTCAACTAAAGAGCGTTGATCTAGGAAGGATAACCGCTTTTATTGTTGCACTTGCTGTTACTACATCGTTGGTTACGGTTGCATTAGCAACTAAAATTTTCGGCAAAAAATAGATTCACTTGAATTAAATGAACAGTTATCAGAAGGCGAATAGAAGATTAAAAGGGGAATATTAAACGGATTGGAGCGTAAAGCATAAATGAAAATAAATCTACTGTAATTTGACAGGCAAGGTTTATTTTGGTAAAGCTATTAAGGGGTGAGAATATGGAAAAAAGCATTCAAAAATGGTCTTTTTATGGATTTTTAATTTCCTTAGCTTTATCAGTATTATTTGTGGATTATAAAATAATTACACATTTTGACGGCGGTTATACAACAGAGTATGTACCCGTTTACGATTACGTCGTTTCTTTATTTCGATACAGTGTATTGGGTGCCATTGGTGGAATATTTATAGGTTGGGGATTAGGCAAAGGAAAGAATAAGGAATAAAAACCAAAAACATAAAAAAAGTTTTTATTGGAATCAGATTCTTTTTTTGCTGCACTACCGAAGGTGATTGCTCAACAATGGCAATCGTCAAAATGGCAATCTTTTTGTGCTAAAGACGCAGGTTATCATAATAAGTTATAATACATAGGTGCATGGTACTATGAGATAAGCAGTTTCCTTAAATGAAATTATATCCAAAGTTTTCAAATATTTCAGTCCGATTATTACATTTACGATTATCACAAAATGGAAGGATTGCTAGTGCTTCAATTAAAACATTGGGGGTGGAGGTTTAGTTCTGTTTTTTAATATTCTTTTTTTGATTGTTGGTCAATTTATTCAAATGAAGTATGGGGTTAGTGAGGAAAAAACATTTCTTGAAACGTCATTTCCTATTTGAGCAGGAAACGACGTTTTTTATTCCCTGAAATTACTCAAGGCCTTATTTCATTCCTAAATAAATCAAAATCGCATCTCGTAGAAATTCCGCTCCACCTTTTACTCTCTTGTCATAGTAGGCAGTAAAACGTTCATCGGCAACATACATTTCCGCCAGCCCAGCATGTGCTTCTTTTGAGTAATCAGACCAAGAATACATTAACCATTTTTTATGCTTGGCTGCAAGTTTCCGTGCCAGTTCGGACTTAGTGTCTCCTGTTTTAAATGCTTTTTCAAGTAATTCTAAAATGTCTTCACCTAAGCTAGTCATAGCTTGGTAGTCTTCTTGGGACATTCCCTTTAGTATTGCATTGCTTGCATCAACTGTTTCATCACCGTATTTTTTTCGAATTTCTCTTCCATATTTTTGTTCATTATCAGCGATTAATTTTTCTTTGAAACCTTCGAATTTTTGTTTATCTGTCATTTGTAATCCTTCCTCCTTACTGGCAATCGTTTTCTCTACTGTTGTAATTAGTTTGTCGAGCCGATCACGTTTTTTCTTAAGATTATCAGAATGGCTTTTTAAAGCTTCCATTTGATTAAAGTTAGACTGATTGATGATTTCGATTATTTCTTCCAAACTCAACTCTAATTCTCGATAGAACAAAATTTGCTGAAGTAGGTCTACTTCTTTTTGCCCATAAATTCGATAACCGGATGAATTTGTTCTAGCAGGCTTCAAAAGTCCAATTTCATCATAATAACGAAGTGTACGGCCACTCACCCCTGATAACTGTGCCAATTTATTCACTGTATATTCCATAATCGATTTCCCTCCTAATAATCAATATAATAAACCTTTACGTTGCGTAAAGGTCAAGTGATAAAAAATACTACATGATTATGCACAAAATTGCCAATTTTTCTATTCAACTATTAAGATTTGCGCTATCATAAATATAGTAGAATCGCTGAACTTCAATTGAAATAATAGGTTGTTAAACTTTTTAAAAATAAAGGTGGAAAACATTTTGAATTTATACGAAACTAGAAATGAACTATCAGTAAGAGGGAAAAATGGAATAGGGTTTTTATTATCAGCTTTTGTAATTTGGTCAATAATTACAATAATATTTTTACAATCAATAGAAATACATCAGAAAAATATATTTATGCTATATTCTACAGGTTTAATGTTCCCATTGTCCATTGGTATTTCTACTTTAATAAAGGCTGATTGGAAACTGAAAAATAATCCGTTAGGTACTCTTGGTACATATTTAAATCTTGCACAGATTATCTATTTTCCTATCCTTATTTGGGGAATGATAAAAAGTCCAAACGAAGCTATCATGTTTTTTGCAATTATAACAGGTGCTCACTTTTTTCCTTATGGGTGGTTCTATAATGCTAAACCATATTATGTAATGGCACCAATTATCTCGGTTGTAATTATGTTTTTGGGGCTATTTTTAAATGGGGAAAAATTATGGTTGATACCATTTTCTATGGTTATTATTTTTATTTTTTTAATTTTTTGGAGCCACTTAGATTACATAAGCAAAACTTAAATGAATTAAGTATTAAACTAAAATGCGGAGAGAATAAAAACATCTGTGTTTTTAACAGCCATAAAATAATAAAAAAGAGAAGACATTCGTCCTCTCTTTCATCAGAGACAAGCTAATCGATTTGTGAAATTTAACTTGGAAAATCAGTTAAATTTTTTCTAAATGTATCTACCTCGTCAGTTAATGTATCATTATTATTTGCCAAAACTTTAAGAAAGCTTTTCAGCATTTCTGTATAATCACTATCGATTCCTTTATTAATTGTATCTACATAAACAGCCTTTGCCTCAGGGTCAATTTTTTTAGTATCATAACTAAACAACGGTGTATTATTCAGTCCAAAGAAAGTAAACATTTCATATCTTTTATAAAGATCGGTCATTTGATCCAGTCTTTCAGAATTTTGATATTGCTTTAAAAATGCTTCTTGGGCTAGTGCTCTCTCGACAATTTCGTCCCAACTGATCATTAAGGCAGCATCCTTGGCCGGCACCTGATTTGATTCAATGGACATGATTTCGATATAATCCTGTATTTCCTCAGTTGCTCTTGAACTGAATGTTTTATAAAACTGATAATCTATAATTGGGAAATAATACCCCTCTGCTGTTTCAATTTTATAACCGCTGTTTTTTGTCTCTTCAAGCAAAGTCTTTATCTCAGCATCAGCAATATTTTCTATTTTACTAGTATCAGCAACACCTTCAAAAACATCCCTAAATTTTACTTGCAAGTCTTCACTGCTTGTAAATTTTTCTTCAAATGTTGGTAAATAATTAATTTGTAAATCTTCTGATGCTAAAACCATATTAGAAACGTTTTGCGGTGATAAATTAGATACGTTGTCCTTCATAAATTGAAGAACTTCACTAATCTTTGGGGTGTTAGCAATTAAAGTGTTAAAGTCACTCATCACTTGTTCTTCACTTGCTTGTGGCTTCTCTTCTGGTTGAACAACCTCCACTGGTTCACTGCTATTATTTTCATTTGTTTGATTTCCTAAAGTACAACCTGCAGAAAAAATTAACACTGAAGCAAGCATTGATGCAGTCAATGTTTTTTTATTAAACATTTCATCATCTCCTTTCAATTGATAAGACGTTCCTTCGACAAAAAAGTTACAAAAAATTTTTGGCTGCGATAATGTTGCGGAAGGAATAATTTTACTGGTCTAAAAGGAAAAATATATTAATGAGCTTGATGAAAAATGGGGGGATATTTTTGATTAATAATGTTGGTCAAATTATGTTATATGTAGATAATCAAGATGAGGCAGTGAGATTTTGGACTGAAAAAGTAGGGTTTTGTGTTATAACTGAATAAGATAATGGTCAAGGACTTAGATGGATTGAGATTTCTCCAACAAAGGAAGCTGAGACAAGTATTGTACTCCATAATAAGGAATTCATTGCTAAAATGCAGCCTCAACTAAGCCTCAGTACGCCTTCTTTAATGTTTTTTCAGAAAACCTTGATCAATTACACAATGATTTATCGAATAAAAACATTATAGTTGGAGAAATTGTCAATATGCCTTCTGGTAGAGTATTTAACTTTGCAGATATGGAAGGAAACTATTTTGCGGTGATGGAAAAAAGTAAATTGTAAAAGAGTAATACGACAAATTAAAACCTAATTGAATAAACAATAAACCGTCGTTTCGTACTTTTTTGTAAGAAACGATGTTTTTTTCTGGGCACATTGCTTACGTTGGAAAGTGTTGCACAAACTAGCTATTGGTCCCAACATTAGAATTGTAAGTTTGTAACATTTTTTTTCGCCTGATAAATAATACAATGATTAAAATTGCTTCGCTTATAATCAACAAACCTACACCTAATAACAACCCTCCGAAAAACATAAATTCATTTATACGCCACGAAAAGAAAAACCACCCCACTATTGCACAAATCCCCAATAAAAAGTTGAGTGTACTGGCAATAATCGTCTGTATACCGAATAACCCTGTTTTTTCAATCATTTTTGAACCAAAAACATAACAAATAATCAAAGAAATTACTATAGAAGCAACATAAATGGCTAAAGCTATGTCACTGTTTTCTAACAGCATAGTTTTTCACTCCTTAACTTTCATTTATCACCAATTACAAGTTGTCTCGTTTAAAAAATACTAAATTCTGTTAATTAAAGCGTATCATAACTAGAATTGGATGAGAATAAGCAATTATCAATAATCATTTTCTTAAATGGTACTTTTAAGAGAGAGAAACTGGGTCTTTATGGTAAAATGAATGATAGTTTCACCTAAAAGTGAAATGAATGTCAAATATCACTATAAATTATCCTCCACTTAAATGTATAATAATACAAAACTATGAATAATTGCTTAGCTTGAAAGGGAGAGGATTGGATGAATATGATTTGTGAGTCTGAAACATTAGATGAATACTTACTCGAATTAAATGTAGCTGATTATTCTAATCCTATAATTAGAAAAAAAGTTGAGGAACTTTTTAATCCCTTCCAAACAGAATTTGAAAAAGCAAGAGTAGCTAATGAGTTTGTCCGAGATGAAATATCTCATTCTTGGGATATTCAAGGAAAACGAGTCACTTGCAATGCATCAGACGTATTAGCCTATAAAGAGGGTATATGTTATGCAAAATCACATTTATTAGCGTCTTTATTACGTTCACAAGGAATTCCAACCGGTTTTTGTTATCAACGCTTAATGTTGTTTGATACGCCAGAAAAAGGATATTGTATTCACGCTTTGAATGCTGTCTTCTTTAAATCACTTAATAAATGGGTAAGGTTAGATGCTCGTGGAAATAAAAAGGGAATTGATGCCCAATTTTCGGTTGATGAAGAAAAATTAGCTTTTCCCATTCAAGAGGAATTCGGTGAAAAGGACTACCCCGTTATTTATGTAAAACCACATCCAAAAACGATAGATGTATTAAAGGAGCATACTGATGTATTAGAATTGTATAAAAGTCATTTACCAGATAGTTTATAATTATTTATCTAACGGGGCAAGAGTTGAAGGTTTGGCTGCTAATGGCATCTTATTAAAATAACTGTTATCAGACTTACGTAGGAAGTTTCGTTGAAGAGGATTGTTGTTTTTATTAAAGTAAGAAGCGTATTCAACTTAAAATAACGAATACGCTTGTTCTCCCTCTCGTGAGGCGAATCATTACATTGATTCCCTTTTGCGTGATTATACGAGGTGTATCACAGAATTAAGCAATTATTTGTTCTCAAAGTATCCCGCAACTGTATCTAAATAATATTTGCTCTCAAAATTTTTATGTCTTTTTAAAGCAGACTTTAAGGATACCACGAAAGTTTGGTATCACCGTTTAGTGGTTGGGTTTTAATTTCTGTACTTAAGGTATTGAACCATTTACTTAAAATTTCATCCTTTGCTAGATTTGCATTGTCATCATCTTCCCAAATTACATGAGAAAACCAAGCTCCAGTTGCCCATTGAAATTGTAGCTCAGCATAGGCAATCTTAGGGTGTTCAATTTGAGTAAAATTCCCATTTACTGCAGAAGCAACAGTAGATGCTTGGGGTAGTAATTCGTTTTGAATCTTATCTTTTATGATAGGATTCTCAAGTTGGTTCCACATAACAAGCAAGCCATCTACTTGATAAAAAATGTCGAAAGAAGGTCGTTCACCCATATTGATTAAAACAAAGGCACGTTCTACTGTGTTGTTAGTCGCCTTAACCGCATTCACGATAATATTCTGTGCAATTTCCACCCAAAAATTCATTGCTTCTTCTTCTGGAGACTCTATATAAAACTCAGATTCTAGTTCAGAAACATCAGCCTCTCCTTTATTAACTTTTTCTATCTTCTTAAAAAAGCGATTAAAGAACCCCATTACATGCACATCCTCAAGTTCTATTTAATAAAAAGGAATACAATTTGATTTAGATGTTCATTAGCAATACACCTCAATATAGATTATTATTCTGCAAATTTTACCAAAAGCCTTGTTAGGCTATTAGTATATTTGATAAAAGACAGGATTGATAAACACAAAATTAGTAATTAATGGTATTATTTTACGAGAGGGTATTAAATTGAGTAACAAAAAGGGAGAGGGAACGATGGGTAAAAAAGTTTATTTTCTATTAACTGAAACAGGCACACTTTTGTCTGAAACCATCAAATTATATACAAAGGCCAAGTATAATCACGTATCACTTGGATTGGATTATGAGCTACGGCAACTATATAGTTTTGGCCGTAAAAATCCCATTAATCCGTTAGACGGAGGTTTTGTTCATGAGGATTTTGAACGCGGCACTTATAGTTGGCATCCACATACTACAGGTGCCTTATATGAATTAGCAGTATCAGAAGAAGTGTATAAAAACATGGAACAGGTCATTACTGAATTTCAAATACACAAGGATAAGTATTTGTATAATTTCATTGGACTTTTCGGGGTTTGTTTAAATAGACCGTTAGAAATAGATTCAGCTTATTTTTGTTCTCAATTTGTCTCGGAAGTTCTAAACAGAAGTGGATTATCACTTTTTGATAAACCTAGTGCATTGGTAACTCCAGAAGATTTTTATAAAATAAAGCAAACGACTCTTGTCTATGAAGGGAGAATCTATGAATATGAACCGATAAAACAAAGATTAATAAGAAATCCATATGAATATCATTCTTTTCCATTCCGTAAGTACATGTGGCAACAAATAAATATTGAAGGAAAAAACGAAGAACGCCCCTTATCTTTTAGGGATGGCTATTTAAAACCAAAAAAAGTATTTGTTGATACAAATTTAAAAAAGCTGAAGAAAAGAAAATAGGTCAGGCACCGCCCGAATTAAAGGAGAAGATGCTCTTTTGTTTTTAAATGATGCTCCAGAAAGTATCTGGGGATTTTTTGTGTAACGAAGGAAATTTTTAAAAGACTAGTTAAAATGGGAACATTGGATGAATTTATTAATGCTGGTTACTTCAAAAATATTGTCAAAATGGAAAATATTATAAATGATGATTATGTATGTCCGATATAAGCTATAGGAACTACTATTTTAAAGAGGTGAAGAATTTGAGAATACAAGCGGTTGGAAATGCTGCAACAAATCCAATTACGGCTACTCAAAGAAGTGAAGCTAGCTTTGAAGACGTATTAATGAATACACAAGTGACAAAAAAGGATAATCCAGAAAATACCATAACAAATATTTATGAGAATCTATCCAATAAATATGATGTTCGAAAGGCAACATTTGAAGAAATAAAAGAGATTTCTCATTCGCTATATGAAGCGGGTGAAATTTCTTTGAAGGAAGTTGCAATTCTTACATTTGATTATGAAAGAGCAACGAATGATATCAAAAATCAGGTTGGAAGTGTATCACCTAATTTCAGCTTATATGAAACAGAAGCTAACAAAAATGGGCAAAGAGATTGGATTGCAGAATACGAAGCAAGAGCAGCAAAATTCTTTCAGTCTGGCGATTTAGTTGGTTATCAAAATAGTACGAAAATATTAAATATTTTAAGAGAGATACAAAAAAGGTGAAGAGTGAGTCATTACACATTTTGATGAAACAGGCACACTTTTGTCCGAAATTATCAAAATTGATTATAAAAGGAGGCAATTGTAATGTCATGGAAAGAAAAATTTTCAGTAGGAATGATTAGCCTTGTTCTTCTTGTGCCCGTTGCAACTGCAGGGTGCAGTGTGAATTCCAATCAAATAGGACAGAAGCGTACTGGGGAAAAGATTCATATGCCGGTATCTATGGCTACGGATTTTGCAAATTACAAAGAGGTGCCTGTGAGTTCAACAGCGACCGTTAAGCCTTATGTAATAGAGCCGGATTTAAGTAACGTAACGAATACAGAGATGTTTCAGTTTTCCAATGAGGCGGAACGTATGTTGATAGAAAATGGCTTTGTCGTTATTCCAAGTCAATATCGGGAATTTTTTATGCTTTATGAAGTCAACCGCTATCAACCAGTACCCAATTTCATTACAACCGACTCCATGCTTCATAACTATCATTTATACTTTAATCATTTACTGCGCGTGGTAGAAAAGGACAAGCTAGCACCGTTGTTAAATGAGCTTACGGCAGCCATGCTTTCTGAATCTGAAAAACAGTATAAAGCCCTTAAAGGAACAGATTGGGAGAATGCTGCTAAAAGGAACATCGGTTTTTTCACCGTAGCTAGTAAACTTTTAAATCCTGAAATTCCTGTTTCAGGAATAGTAAAGGTGGAAGTGGAAGAAGAACTGCGACTTATTGAAAACAGAGGAGGAATTCAGGACTCTCCTTTAATGAATATGGGGCAAAATGTGAAAGGAACAGAAATCCTCCGAGAGGATTATTCGCAGTACATCCCGCGTGGTCACTATGATAAAGATGAACTTTTACAGTCGTATTTCAAGGCGATGATGTGGTATGGAAGAATGACTTTTAGACTTCAAAGCGACGATGAAACGAAGTCCGCAATCTTACTGACGTTGGCTCTTAGTAGTGGAGACAACGGACAAAAGTGGGATCAAATATACCAGCCGACAAACTTTTTTGTAGGAAAAGCCGACGATTTGTCCTTTTTAGAGTACATTGTCCTTTTGGAGAAAATATACGGGGCCGATGTGGGGCTTGAGGATTTAACAGCCGATGACGGAAAATTGCTTTCTTTTAAGGAAGCTGCTTCAAAGATGGAGCCGGCACTTATCAATTCAATTCCAATTTTTGATGAAGATATCCAACCTGACCGTGCAAAAGCAATCAATGGTTTTCGCTTTATGGGGCAGCGTTTTACACTTGATGCGGCTATTTTTCAACGGTTGATTTACCGTGATGTAAAAGAAAATAGTGAGGGTCAGAGAAGATTGCTTCCAAAGGTACTTGATATCCCTGCTGCAATGGGATCTAAGGAAGCTCATACCATTTTAGAAGACGAAGGGCAAACGAGGTATGACGGTTATCAAAAAAATATGAGCAAACTACAAGAATATATTGCCAATCAGGGTAAAGAAATATGGACCCAAAACCTTTACTGGGGTTGGCTTTATACTTTGAATTCTCTGCTTGATGAAAAAGGTGAAGGTTATCCATCATTTATGCAAAACCGAAATTGGCAGAGAAAAGACTTGAATACGTTTGTATCTAGTTGGACCGAGCTTAAGCATGATACGCTTCTATATACGAAACAGGTTTACGCTGAAATGGGTGGAGGAGGAGAAGATGTGGATGACCGCGGTTATGTCGAGCCTAACCCAGTTCTCTTTGCGCGTCTGGCTGCATTGGTAGACATGACACGGGAGGGGCTAGCTTCGCGGAATCTTTTGGATGAAAGAGACCGTGAAAGTCTCGACCGCATGGAGCAATTGGCTCTTTCCTTAAAAACTATTGCAGAAAAAGAACTTTCCAATACCCCACTTTCGGATGAGGAGTATGATTTAATCCGTTCCTATGGAGGGCAATTGGAGCATTTCTGGCTTGAGGCATTGCGGGATGTTGGTGTAGACCACCCTTCTTTAATAGGTGAAAACCCTGCAGCCTTAGTGGCTGATGTGGCCACTGATCCAAATGGACAAGTACTGCAAGAGGCTACAGGCCATATTTTTGAAATTTATGCTGTCGTTCCTGTTGACGGTCGTTTGAGAATCGCTAGTGGTGGTGTTTATTCCCATTATGAGTTTCCATGGCCACTTGCTGATCGGTTGACGGATAAAAAATGGCATGAAATGCTAGACACTGGTGAGGTTCCACCACTATCTGGTTGGACTAAAAACTATATAGCCCAATGAGAGTAGCTTTATTGATATTTAGCGCTTTGTTGATGATAGGAATGCTATTTGGTTGCGGTTTTACTACTCAACAGAAGGATAGAAATAACAGCGCTTTTCATGATATTTCATCTTTTAGAGAAAGTCGTATGAAGTTGCCAGAAAAAAGAGAGTCAAATTGTTTTGCGATAAGGGAAGATATAAAGCCGTTATCGAACAAGGGCTTCGCATCAGAAATGTTTCAAGATCAAAAGTTGCTACCGGCATACAGACTGGTGAAAACCGAGTATTTCGACTTGGATGGAAATGGAATCAAGGAAGAATTTGCATTGCGTGATGGTAAGATAACGGTCAAAGCGGACTCTCGGCTAATCTGGCAGTCACCGAAAAATTGGTGGGTCGACTATTTTTTTCTTGGAGATACGAACAATGATGGTATTTCCGAGCTTAACCTTTTAGTTTGGAAAGAAGGGAGCTTTGGCTCCCAAAAGCCCTTTTGGATAGAGGAAGAGGATACGGAGGTTAAAAATCACTTCTTTATTTTCAAACTAGAACAAGGTGATATGAAACCGGTCTGGCAATCTTCCAACCTTGATTTCCCTAATTACTGTGCTGACAATATTAACTTCAATAGTGATGGTGAAACTGAGTTACTAACGGTAGAGGGTAGTTATACAGACCCCTACAAGCGGGAAGTTACTTTATGGAAGTGGGATGGTTGGGGATTTTCTAGGAGTGACTTTGAGGCTGGGGGAGCGGAGATAAAATGAAAAAAATTCTATTAATTTTGTTAACTATGCTTTTAGTAATTGTGGTTACTGCATGCAATGATACAACTACGCAAAAAGAAGTGAATAATATAAGAAATGATAATGAAATTGCTGTTGATACGGAAGGAACAGTTGATCATAGTAACTATGACAAAATAAGTGCCTATATGGAAGAAGAATGCAAAAACGTCTTTTCTCCATATTATGAGTTATTAGCTTTTGAAATATCAGATTATCAGGAAGAAGTTGTGAATGGAAACGTTGAAGCGACCTTCTTCTATAAATTAATACACAAAAATTATGATAAAGACCCGGATACAGTGGGATATATTAAAGAAGCGAAGGAAAGTGGTAATGTCAACTATCAACAAATGTACGATGAATACTTACAACCGAAAGAAATGAATTTCGAGTTAAAAGCCATGATAGATGAAAATGATGGAATCACGCTGTATTCTAATGTTTCTCCAAAAGGAATCGAATGGGAAGAAACAAAAATGTCTGATTTTATCATTAGTAAATAATTAATTAAAATCATTGGAGGTAAAATATGTTATCAAATATTGGTGCAGGTGGTTTCATTCTGTTTGTTAATATTATTCTTTTAATTGTTGGTCTATTTATTCTATACTTCGTCATTTCAACAGCAGTCAAGGTTGGTATTAACAAGTCTGTGGTTGGTCAATATATCGAAAAGAAGTATGGGGTTAATGAGGATAAAGAAATTAATTCTTGATAGTGATTTGAATGGTGACAGGTAAAATGGCTTATTGTACAAACAGTGGTTATTGCATAATAGCGGAGATCGTCAAAACGGCGGTCTTTTTTGTTTAAGAGTAGTAATGTTGAATAAGTACTCAACAGTGCTTAGTGTAGCGGTGTCATCTATGGTAAAATATAGAACAGAAATCGTTGGAAAAGGCGTGAGTTAAATGAATGATAAATATAATTTGTCGAAGCATGAAAATATGTTTTTAGCTAAAAAAACATTAATAGCTAACATATATTACACCGCAAAAATTGAAGGAGTCAATATTACTTTTCCGCAAACAAAAACAATTTTAGAAGGTGTTTCTGTTAGCAACTTGGATATGGATGATGTGCAAAAAATTTTAAATCTTAGAAATGCTTGGAAATATACATTAAACAATATAGAGAAACCATTTGATTTAGACTTTGCAAAAAAATTAAATGAATTTGTTGCGTATAACGAAAGTATTGAATGGGGTGTTCTCCGAACGGGGAATGTAGGAATTTCAGGAGTAGAATACCAACCTGCGATTCCAGTAGAAAGTGAAGTAAAACTTGAAATGGAGCAAATTTTAAGTATTCCTTGTGTAACAGAACGAGCATTGACTTATATGCTGTGGGCGATGAGAAAACAATTGTTTTGGGACGGAAATAAACGTACAAGTATTATTTCAGCCAATAAAATTCTGATTGAAAATGGCAAAGGTATAGTAAGTGTCGAAGAAAAAAATTTAGGTGAATTTAATGAAAGGTTGTCAAAGTTTTACGAAACGAATGATTATAATCACATCATTTACTTTTTATATGACAAATGTATTTTCGGTATTGATTATAGCTAGATTTTTGGAAACTTCACATATTTAGTGGAAACCTCAATTTTTTCATTAGGAAAATATTTAAAGGAGTGTCATGAATGATACTTGTAAGTTCCTGTTTGGCAGGATTGAAAGTAAGATATAACGGTGCCCATTGTTTAGATAAGACGGTTAGCGAATTAGTTAAAGCGAACAAAGCCGTTACAGTCTGCCCTGAAGTGCTTGGCGGGCTTACCACTCCAAGAGAACCTGCAGAAATAGTTGGTGGAGACGGCAATGATGTTTTGAATGGAAAGGCAAAAGTAATTACCAAAACTGGGGAAGATGTAACGGACTGTTTCCTAAAAGGGGCTTATACTGTCTTACAAAAAGCGAAAGAAATAAAGGCAACCATTGTTGTACTTAAGGAAAATAGCCCATCCTGCGGCAGTTCAATGATATATAATGGTGAATTTTCCGGTAAGAAAATTGCAGGGAATGGCGTTGCGGCTGCTTTACTTAAAAGAAATGGAATACAAGTTATTTCAGAACAAGAATTTGCCGAAAATAGCTATTAGAACTGTCCGTACTATATTCAGGGGTGGGATTATTTTGTTAATTGTATATAGTGGTTATAAAATAAACAAGTAGTAGTAATCTTTATGTTTGTTATTATTATAGGTTTTATTATTTTTCAATATTCATTAAGCATCCAAAATTTTACCCATTCGGTTAAGAGTAGAGCTGATATACAGAGATTGAATGCAATGATTGATTATTATAATAGCCTATAATTCAGTGTTAAAGTGAATTTTAAAATGATAAAATATTTTAAAAGGAGTGTGTTCACTATGGAGATGGAATCTTTCCAAGTAAATTTGCCAAAAGAATTTTTACCTCTAATTAAAGCATTAGATGGCCCGAATCTTGATGCAAAAGTTAAATTATCTTTAGCGCTTGGTTTATTTGTTAATAAGCAGGTGACGCTTGCTAGAGCAGCCGAACTTTCTGGAAAATCATTAGGAGAATTTATTGATTTTTTGCGTTCTAAAAACATTCCTTGGATAGAGTATAATGAAACAGATTTAAAAGATGATGAGAAAGCAATAGAGGATTTGCTAGGTGATTTGGATGTTGAAGAATAAAATTATTACGAATTCAACTCCTATTATAGGTTTGTCTATTTTGGGAAAGTTACATCTTCTAGCTGATTTGTTTGAAGAAATTTATGTACCTAAAGCTGTTTTCGAAGAAATTATTGACAGTTATTCATCGCGACAGTACGGTAGAGACGAATTAGCAAGAATGGTTAGAGAAGGAACATTTCAATTATACGATGTCCAGAACAGTGGCTTAGTGAAGAAATTATATGGTAAGCTCCATGAAGGTGAATTAGAAGTGATTGTAGGAGCTAAGGAACTTGATTTAAAATTCGTTGCCATAGATGAGCATGCTGCAAGAACACTTTCCAAAACATTTCTTTTACAACCAATAGGCACTATTGGAATTTTAATTCTTGCTAAGAAAGTAGGTTTAATTGAAGAGGTTAAGCCTTTACTTGATAAATTGCTAAAACATGATTTTTATATGTCAAAGAAATTATATCGCCAAGCTTTGAATCATGCTGGTGAAAGGTAAGGAAAAATATAGACAAGTGTCAGAATTTAACGGTTATGCAACACACCAATCCAATCTAAGCGACATCATTCTAGCATATTGGACAATCAATCCCGAATACATCTAAACAAATAGATGAAGGGAGTGGTTGCTTATGGGAAAACAACTAAATAATCAACTAAATAATAATGAAAAAGTTGGTAAAGAGAAGAGCACTGTGCAAGGAAAAACAGAAATAAAGATTATTGTTGAGGTTGCGAATGAGTTGGATACAAAAAAGGCTGTTCAAGAATATTATAAAGTGGTAAAAAGTGAACGTTTGTAAACGAAGGGGCAGGCATATGCCTCTTTTTTCTTTTGACATACATAGTTAATATAACAGTAGTGATTAGAGTGGAATATTTTGATAAAATAAATGTAACAATTTTTTGTTTAAAGGAGGGGATATCCAATGCTATGGGAAGATGTTAGACAAGCTTATCCTAATAAGTGGGTTGTATTCGAAGCGATAGAAGCTCATTCTGACAATAATTTTCGTATCGTTGATGATATTGCTGTTGTTGACACTTTTGATGATTCTATGGATGCGTTTAGAAGACATGCGGAGTTACACAAGCAAAAACCACAACGAGAGTTTTACTTTTTTCATACATCACGCGAAAACTTAGATATTCATGAAAAGAAATGGGCAGGGTTGAGAATGATATGATAAAGATAAACGAAAAAGTTGGTCTTCCTTTTATCGAAGCATCTGTAACATTTCGAGGTAAAAGTATTAGATTAGAAAATGTTCTTATTGATACCGGATCCGCTGGTACTATATGTAATGTTAATCGACTAGAAGAAATTGGAGTTAAACCAGAATCTAATGATGTAACACACACGATTCAAGGTATTGGCGGTCTTGAGTTCGTTTATACGAAACAGATTGACCAAATTGCTATTTCAGATAAGATTGCTATTAGTAATTTTGATGTTGAACTAGGATCGATGGATTATGGAGTAGAAATCGATGGAATTATTGGTTATGATTTTATGAAGGAACTTGGTTTAACGATTGATCTAAAAAAATTAAAATTAAGTATTTAATATGAGTGGCTTGTGCCGCTTTTTTTATGTGGTCATAGTAGTAAACTATTTAAGCTATAAATAGGTTAACCCCAATGGTACCCTTCATCAACAACACACGATTGTATGGTGATTGCACCATTAACCGGAAATTCCATGAGCAAATTTGCGAATGCCTTAACTGACAGCCCTGTATTAATGGCTGCAAAAGCAACATTAAGAAATCTAAATCCTGTAGTCCTTGGCATTTCAACTAACGATGCCTTAGGATTAAATGGCATGAATTTAATGAAGCTAATGGCAACAAAAAATATCTATTTTATTCCTTTTGGCCAAGATGACCCATTAAGAAAGCCAAATTCGATTGTGGCGAGAATGGATGCTTTATTAGAGACGGTGGAAGCAGCGCTAAACGGGCGGCAATTCCAACCAGTATTAATTGAAAGATATCGAGATGGAGAATAAGCAAGATTTCTGATAATATAAAGTTGGTTATAAAAATTCTTTCCTAAGTAATGGAATATGATACAATAATTTTTATAATTTAAAAATAAATTAACGTTGGATAAAATATTTGTATAGTAAGGGAAGGAGAAAAATAATGGAAAATGTAAGAGGATATCATGTAGCAGTAGTAGGAGCAACAGGTGCGGTAGGGGAGAAAATGCTTTCTACGTTAGAAAAGCGAAACTTCCCCATTTCAAAACTAACTTTATTATCATCAGAGCGTTCCGCTGGTAAAAAGCTAGTCTTCAAAGGCGAAGAGTATGTTATTCAAGTAGCAAAGCCAGAAAGCTTTGAAGGCGTTGATATTGCCTTATTTAGTGCTGGTGGATCGGTTTCAAAAGCTTTAGCTCCTGAAGCAGCTAAAAGAGGTGCCATTTGTATTGATAATACGAGCGCATTTCGGATGGACCCAGAAGTACCGTTAGTTGTACCAGAGGTTAATGAAGCAGATATTCATGAGCATAAAGGAATCATTGCTAATCCAAACTGCTCTACAATTCAAATGGTAGTAGCGTTAGAGCCGATTAGAAAGGCTTTTGGATTAAAGAAGGTGATTGTATCTACGTACCAAGCAGTTTCAGGTGCAGGTGCAATGGCAATTAAAGAAATGAAGGAGCAATCGCAAGCTGTATTAAGTGGCGAAGCTTTTACACCGGAAATTTTGCCTTGTGGGTCTGACAAAAAACATTATCAAATCGCTTTTAATGCTGTTCCACAAATTGATAAATTCCAAGATAATGGCTACACATACGAAGAAATGAAAATGATTAATGAAACGAAGAAAATTATGCATATGCCTGAATTAGCAGTTGCCGCAACGTGTGTTCGTGTTCCAGTAGAATACGGTCATTCAGAATCTGTTTACATTGAAGTTGAAAAAGAAGGTGTAACAGTTCAAGAAATGAAAGATCTTCTTTCTAGTGCAGAAGGCATTATTTTAGAAGACAGACCAGAGGAGCAAGTTTATCCAATGGCCGTCACTGCTACTGGTAAATTAGAAACATTTGTTGGCCGTATTCGTAAAGATTTAGATAATGATAAAGGATTCCATATGTGGATTGTTGCTGATAATTTATTAAAAGGTGCAGCATGGAATTCAGTACAAATTGCTGAACGTGTAATTTCATTAGGAATTCTTAAATAAACTTTTAAATAAACGATATGAAAACTGCTTGGGCTTAATTGGTGGGCTAAGGACACACTGGCTACAATAGTGATTTTACAACTTTGAAGGGGTGTCTTATGAAAATTATTGTCCAAAAATTTGGCGGAACATCGGTGAAGGATGAGGAAGGTCGTCTACAAGCAGAGTCCCATATCTTGAATGCATTAGAGGAAGGATACAAGGTCGTCGTTGTTGTTTCAGCGATGGGTCGAAAAGGTGACCCATATGCAACGGATACACTGCAAAGCCTTGTCGATGTTACGAAGATTAGCAACCGTGAACATGATTTACTGCTTTCATGCGGAGAAACGATTTCGGCCATTGTTTTTTCCAATATGTTAAAGGGTCGTGGGATACCCGCAATTGCTTTGACAGGTGCACAAGCAGGTTTTCGAACAAATGACGAGCATACAAATGCCAAAATAGTTGAAATGAAATGTGAACGCATTTCTCGTGAACTCGAAACATATGATGTTGTTGTCGTTGCTGGATTTCAAGGGATTTCTAAAACAGGCGAAGTAACCACTTTAGGCCGGGGTGGCAGTGATACATCCGCTGCTGCCTTAGGTGTGGCATTGAACGCTGAATGTATTGATATTTTTACAGATGTAGATGGTGTGATGACAGCTGACCCGCGCATTGTCGAAGGGGCCCGGCCTTTAACTGTGATGACCTATAATGAGATTTGTAATTTAGCACACCAAGGTGCGAAAGTGGTTCACCCTCGTGCTGTTGAAATCGCCATGCAAGCAAAAATCCCATTACGGGTGCGCTCGACTTATTCAGATGGATTAGGAACATTAGTTACAACGACAGTTGAGAATAAGAAGAGCGGCGACATTTGTGATCGTGTCGTGACTGGAATTGCTCATGTTCCAAATGTTACCCAACTAACCGTTATAGCTGGGAAAGGGCATTATAATATCCAATCAGAAGTATTTAAAGCGATGGCGCAAGAAGGCATTAGTGTTGATTTTATTAATATTTCACCTAATGCCATCATTTATACAGTTATGGACAAAATGGCGGATCGTGCCATTACTGTTTTAAAAGAATTAGGCTATGAACCGAAGAGCATTCGAAATTGTGCGAAAGTTTCTGCGGTTGGAGCGGGGATGACTGGCGTTCCGGGGGTTACTGCAAGAATTGTCAACGCTCTTTCAAAGGAAGGCATTCAAATCCTGCAATCAGCTGATAGCCATACAACGATTTGGGTGCTCGTTCATGGAGAAGATATGGTTCGGGCAGTTAATTCATTACATGATGAATTCATCAATAATGTGTAAGGGGTTGAACATATATGGTTTTTGGTCGCGTCGGTACAGCGATGGTAACACCTTTCGATGCGAATGGTCATATTGATTTTCAGAAGACTACGAATCTTGTGAACTATTTAATAGAAAACGGAACGGATTCGCTCATTGTCGCAGGAACAACGGGAGAATCGCCGACACTTTCTACAGAGGAAAAGGTTGCTTTGTATCGCCATGTTGTTGAGGTTGTAAATGGCAGGATTCCGGTTGTTGCCGGAACAGGGAGCAACAATACAAAGTCAACAATGGAGCTTACGAAAAAAGCAGAAGAGACGGGCGCAAATGCAATTATGCTTGTTGCTCCTTACTACAATAAACCTGACCAAGATGGGTTATATGAGCATTTTAAAGCGATTGCTAATGTAACAAGCTTGCCTGTTATGCTTTATAATATTCCAGGGCGCTGTAGTGTCAATATTTCGGTCGATACAATTGTTAAACTATCGGAAGTGGAAAATATTGTTGCTGTAAAAGAAGCAAGTGGAGATTTAACTGCCATGACTGAAATTATCACCCGAACAAATGATAATTTTTATTTATACACTGGTGATGACAGTAATACTTTACCAATACTGTCCATCGGCGGAAGAGGTGTTATTTCTGTTGCTTCCCATGTCATCGGAAAAGAAATGCAAGAAATGATTTCACTTTTCGAAAGTGGTGAAGTGAAAAAAGCAGCCCAGCACCATCAACGTTTATTACCAATCATGAAAGGATTGTTCATCGGTCCAAACCCTGTGCCTTTAAAATATGCTTTACAAACGAAAGGTATTGATGTTGGTTCGGTGCGCTTACCATTAGTTCCGCTGCAAAAGGAAAAACAAATAATCATTGATGAACTTCTAAAAACGAGCCTGTAATTTAGGCTCGTTTTACTTGTTTTAAAATTCTTCCATACGGTATAATAAAGATAAGTGACTTTGAGCGGTTCAAAATTGAATAGGAGGATTTTGATTTGGTAAAAAGAGAAAAAAATCCAGTTAGAATTTTTGCGCTTGGAGGCCTCGGAGAAATCGGGAAAAACATGTATTGTGTTGAAGTTGGTCCCGAAATATATGTCATCGATGCTGGATTAAAATTACCGGAAAATGAATTGCTTGGAATTGACACCGTCATCCCTGATATTACTTATCTTGAGGAAAATGTTACGCGAAT
This sequence comes from Bacillus sp. (in: firmicutes), assembly GCA_012842745.1. Taxonomy (NCBI): domain Bacteria; kingdom Bacillati; phylum Bacillota; class Bacilli; order Caryophanales; family Bacillaceae; genus Bacillus; species Bacillus sp. (in: firmicutes). The sequence goes on from DUSF01000056.1 coordinate 202,891, forward strand.
GAAAGGAATTTTTCTTACACATGGCCATGAAGACCATATAGGGTCTTTATCTTATGTATTGCGCCGTATACAAGTTCCAATATACGGTACAAGGTTAACGCTTGGCTTGGTGGCTAATTTGTTAGAGGAATCAGGGTTGAAAAATGCAGCAACACTACAAGAAATTGATGCAGATACCGTTTTAGAGTTTGAGTGTGCGAGTGTTTCTTTTTTCACAACAACACATAGTATCCCGGATTCAGTTGCAGTCGTTATTCATACACCAGAAGGCGCAGTCGTACATACAGGTGATTTTAAATTAGATCAAACACCTGCAGATGGTGTTCGTTTTGACTTTTTAAAAATGGCTAAACTCGGTAGAGACGGTGTTCTATGTTTATTATCTGATAGTACGAATGCTGAAATACCTGGAACGACAGGGTCAGAAAGCTCTGTAGGTGAAGAATTATGTGATTGTATTAGTGGTTCAGAGGGCAGAGTTATTGTTGCTACTTTTGCTTCTAATATCCACCGAATTCAACAAGTATTTGATGCAGCAGCCTTTGCCAATAGAAAAGTGGCCATCATCGGCAATAGCATGAAGCGGGTCATTGAAATCTCAATGGATTTAGGATATTTACATGCCCCAGAAAAATTAATGATCCCGATTTCGGAGATTGATAAATGGGATAATCGCCGTCTTGTCATTTTAGCAACAGGTGTTTACGGTGAACCTTTAGAAGCATTATCTCGAATGGCTTGTAAATCACATCGTCAGACTTCTATAAAAGCTGGAGATACAGTTATTATTGCTGCATCAATCATTCCTGGTTATGAGAAGCTTGTTTCTAGTACGGTTGATTTACTTTTCAGAGCAGGTGCCAATGTCATTTATGGGAATAGGAAAGTCCATGTATCAGGTCATGCAAGCCAAGAGGAACTTAAAATGATGATTAGCGTCATGAATCCTGAATATTTTATCCCAATTCAGGGTGAGATGAAAATGCAACGGGCACATGCGAAACTGGCTGAGGCAACAGGAATGGATAGTGACCAAATCTTTTTACTAGAAAATGGTGATGTTTTTGAATATAAAAACGACCACGCCCGAATTGGTGGAAAGATTCCATCTGGAAATGTATTAATTGATGGTTTAGGAATTGGGGATGTCGGTAATATTGTTTTAAGAGATCGACGGTTATTATCACAAGATGGCATATTAATTGTTGTTGTTACAATATCAAAAGAAAAAAATCAAATTATTTCTGGCCCCGAAATTATTTCAAGAGGCTTTGTTTATGTAAGAGAATCCGAACAATTATTTGGTAAATCCACTGAAATGGTTGAGCAGATTATTATGAAGTGTTTAAAGGATCGGACAATGGATTGGTCAACTTTAAAAACAAATATTCGCGAATCGCTTAGTCACTATTTATACGAAAAAACAAAAAGAAGACCGATGATCTTACCGATTATTATGGAAATTTAACAATCACAGAAGAAGAACTGGCTGCACTTTAGCCAGTTCTTTTTGCATGGTAAGAATTAAATGCTCTATTGGGATTCATACTATATGTAGTTTGATTTTATGAAAGGAGTTCCGATATGGCGAATATAGAGAACAATCCGTCCTTAAGGCAAGCAGACGAGGATCAAGATCAGGATCAAGAAAAAAAGGACGTAAAGGAATCAATAGTAGATAAAATTCAGCAGCTCGGTCAAACAAATGTGCCGCAAATGGGCCAAGAATCAAATATTCACTGCCTAACAATCATCGGCCAAATCGAAGGACATATGCAATTACCGCCACAAAATAAGACAACGAAATACGAGCATTTAATCCCGCAAATTGTTGCGATTGAGCAAAATCCTAAAATAGAAGGGTTGCTACTTATTTTAAATACAGTTGGCGGTGATGTAGAAGCTGGTCTCGCAATAGCAGAAATGATTGCATCATTATCAAAACCAACCGTTTCTATCGTATTAGGAGGCGGACATTCTATCGGTGTTCCAATCGCGGTTAGTGCTGATTATTCTTTTATAGCAGAGACGGCAACGATGACAATTCATCCTGTTCGGTTGACAGGCCTCGTTATTGGCGTACCGCAAACATTTGAATATTTGGATAAAATGCAAGACCGTGTTGTTCATTTTGTTACGTCCCACTCTAATATTACGGAAGACCGATTTAAAGAATTAATGCTGTCAAAGGGTAATTTAACTCGAGATATTGGGACAAATGTTGTTGGGCGGGATGCGGTCAAATATGGTTTAATTGATGAGGTAGGCGGTGTTGGCAAGGCAATTGCGAAGGTAAATGAATTGATTGAGGAATATCGACTCACAAAGCCTGCCAATGAAGGAGAACTACTGCAGTGATTATGTATACAACAATGCCGCTAGAATTAATTTACCAAGAAAATAATGAATCTTTTGAAGCACAATCGATTATCGAATGTAATGGTTTGTCCTTAGTTGTCGAACCGCTACCTAATAATCAATGCCGCGTTGTCCAAGTGCTAAGCACAAATCCATACGATTTCTTAAACGAGTCCTATAAACCGGGCTCAATCTTAATGCTCAAACCTCAATTTTAAACTTCATTCAACAAAAGTCGAAATAGTCGTGATTGTCTATATTATGGTATAATAGATAAAAACCAACAAAGCAGCCTTTTGATGTGGCTGCTTTCTTTTTGATACTATACGGAAATTAAAACCTAGGTGATTAAAATGGCAAAATCTAAGAAAAAAAGATCAGAAAAAAGAGCCTTAGACTGGAAAAAGACGCTTTACTTTGAACTTGGTGGACTTGGTCTTCTGGCAATCTCAATCATCGCCCTCGCTAATATTGGTGGTGTAGTTGGACAAGCCTTAGTGCAGCTATCGCGCTTCTTTTTTGGAGAGTGGTACAGCGTTTTATTAGTAGGGCTCTTTGGGCTATCTTTATACTTTATTATTCGAAGGAAATGGCCTCCTCTTGCAACAAGAAGATTGGCTGGTGTTTATACGATTATTGCGGCCTTTCTATTATTTTCCCATGTTGAAGTTTTTGGTGAAATTAACAATCACGCACCATTAGGGAATCCCTCTATTATAAAAAATACTTGGAGTCAATTTTGGGGAGAGGCAAAAGGCCAAACACCAACAGAATTAGGAGGAGGAATGGTAGGAGCGATTTTATTCGCAATATCATATTTTCTATTTGATGCAATTGGTACTAAAATTATTTTTCTATTTTTACTATTAATCGGACTCATACTTGTAACAGGCATTTCCCTCCATGATGTATTATCTACGGGAAGCAGACGAATCATTCAATTTATTAAAAATCAATTTACTAGTTTTGGAACAGATATACAAACATGGATGGCTGAAAGGCAGAAAAAACATGGGGAAAAACAAAGCGATGGAAAAAATGGAAAACATCAGGATGGCGAGAGTGAAATAGAAGAGCCGAAAACTGAAACGATAATTCTAGACCATAGTTCTAGTGAATTTGAAGAACCAATCATATCTGATTTTAGTGAAGTGGCTAGTCTTGATACTACTATTCATAATGATGAAACGAATGTACGCCAAATTCATCATCTGAAAAATGCCCACCAACAAGATGAAACCGAAGCATTTGAAACATCTGAAACAGGTGTCGCGATAAAGTTTACGGAAATTGCCAACGAAGCCTATCAATTGCCAACTGTTGAATTATTGAAAAAACCAATCCATAATGGGCAAAATCAGGAAAAAAAATTAATTTCATCGAATGCCCAAAAACTAGAGAAAACCTTTGAAAGCTTCGGTGTAAAAGCAAGAGTAAAAAAGGTCCATTTAGGTCCAGCTGTTACAAAATATGAGGTTCATCCCGCAGAGGGTGTAAAGGTTAGTAAAATCGTTAGCCTTAGTGATGATTTAGCATTGGCCTTAGCGGCAAAGGATATTCGGATTGAAGCACCAATCCCGGGTAAATCGGCTATTGGCATTGAAGTTCCAAATCAAGAAGTGGCAATGGTTACGTTGCGGGAGGTTTTGGAATCAAAACAAAATCAGTCTAATGCCAAGCTCATGGTTGGTCTTGGACGGGATATTTCTGGGGAAGCAATCCTAGCAGAACTAAATAAAATGCCGCATTTACTTGTGGCTGGAGCAACCGGGAGCGGGAAAAGTGTTTGTGTAAATGGAATTATCATTAGCATCTTAATGCGGGCAAAACCACATGAAGTAAAATTGATGATGATTGACCCAAAAATGGTCGAGCTGAATATGTATAACGGGATTCCGCATTTGCTTACTCCTGTAGTGACAGACCCGAAAAAGGCATCACAAGCATTAAAAAAAGTTGTCTCAGAAATGGAACGGCGTTACGAACTATTTTCACATACAGGAACGAGAAATATTGAAGGATATAATGAACATATTCGCAGCGAAAACGAGGAGACAGGTGAAAAACAGCCGGAACTGCCATTCATTGTTGTCATCGTTGATGAGCTTGCTGATTTGATGATGGTTGCCTCTAGTGATGTCGAAGATGCGATTACAAGACTTGCACAAATGGCCCGGGCGGCAGGTATTCATTTAATTATTGCTACCCAACGTCCGTCTGTTGATGTCATTACCGGTGTTATTAAAGCAAATATCCCTTCAAGGATCGCCTTTAGTGTTTCTTCCTCTGTTGATTCACGGACAATTCTTGATATGGGCGGTGCCGAAAAACTATTAGGACGAGGCGATATGTTATTTTTGCCTGTAGGGGCATCAAAACCAGTTCGGGTCCAAGGCGCCTTCGTCTCAGATGCCGAAGTAGAGGAAGTTGTAGATTATGTCATTTCACAACAAAAAGCACAGTACCATGAAGAAATGATGCCGACCGAGGAAAATGAAATTCATGTCGAAGTTGATGATGATTTATTTGAGGAGGCTGTTGAACTCATTATTGAAATGCAAACTGCCTCCGTATCAATGTTGCAAAGACGTTTTCGTATTGGCTATACACGAGCAGCAAGGCTGATTGATGCCATGGAAGCGAAAGGTATTGTTGGCCCATACGAAGGCAGCAAACCACGCGCTGTTTTAATAGCAAAAGCGAAAGATGAAGTATCCAATCAATAATTGGAAGCAGGGGCGGTTCTCTTGCTTCATTTTTCTGCTTCCTTTGTCGAAATGAAAATGATATAGTAAATAGTATAAAGTTAGAGGTCTGATGTCTCAATTTTTTTTGGAGGATGAAAATGTGATTAAACCGGATACAAGACATCTATATTTACTAGTGGTCGATCGAATCAAAAAGGATATCGATAGCGGTGCTTATAAGGAAGATGAAAAACTTCCTTCTGAATTTGATTTAGCAAAACAATTAGGAATTTCAAGAGCAACTTTACGGGAAGCCTTACGGGTATTGGAAGAAGAAAATATTATCATCCGCAGACATGGGGTAGGAACTTTCATCAATCCGAAGCCTGTATTCACTTCGGGTATTGAAGAATTGTTTAGCGTTACTGATATGATTAAACGTGCTGGCAAAAAACCGGGAACAATCTTTGTGTCAACAACTTCTAGGCAAGCAACAGATGATGATATTTTTAAATTTAATTGTGCTCCTGATGAAGAAATTGTTGTAGTCGAACGTGTTCGGACCTCAGATGATGAGCCTGTTGTCTATTGCATTGATAAAATTCCGAAATCAATATTACCGATGAACTATACGCATGAGTTAGGCTCTATCTTTGATTTGTTTGAACGGGAAGCAGGTTGTCATATTACATACGCGATTACCAACATCGAGCCATTAGGTTTTTCAGAGAAAATATCGCCAATCCTGCATTGTGAAGTAGATGCTTCTCTATTAGTAATGAAGCAAATGCATTTTGATGAGAATGATCAGCCAGTTTTTTATTCATGCAACTATTTTCGAGCCGATAAATTTTTGTTCCATGTTTTACGAAAAAGAGTGTAACGAAAAACGGAAGAACTCCTTAAGGGGTTCTTTTTTGCTTTCATTAGAAATTATTAGTAAGATTACGTTATATTGGGAATACTTATGAGTTTATTTTCGTACTTTTAAACAAAACATATTGACAGATGAATCATATTTGAACTTGCCATAGAGGAGGAAATTAGATGAATCTTGTGAAGGAAGAAAGTGTACAATTAAATGGATTGACACTTCATGGGATTGAAACGTTGAAATATAAGACGAATACGATAGCTTTACGGCTGAAAGCCCCACTTTCGGATGATACGGTAACAACAAGAGCGCTTCTCCCTTATGTTTTACAAAGCGGTACTGAAAAATTCCCGTCAACGCTAAAGCTGCGCACGAAACTTGATGAATTATACGGTGCATCTTTAAATGTGGATGTTGGGAAAAAGGGAGAATATCAAATTATTACAATTCGAATGGATATCGCTAATGAGAAATATTTAACAGACACGACTCCATTACTTAAGAATGGCCTTGAACTAATGGCAGAAATATTATTTTCACCGGCTACGGAGAATGAGGGGTTTTTGAAGACAATCGTTGAAAAAGAAAAACGTGCCTTAAAGCAGCGCATCCAAGCCGTTTATGATGATAAAATGCGTTATGCCAATATGCGCCTCATCGAAGAAATGTGTAAAGAAGAGCCTTATCGCTTAAATGCCCATGGCACGATAGAAGATTTAGAGAAAATCACTGAAAAGTCGTTATATGAATATTATCAAGCAGCCTTATTGAACGATGAAATCGACTTGTATATTGTCGGTGATATTCATTTTGATACAGTTAAAGAAATAGTCGAGAAAGCCTTTATTTTACCATCTAGTCGCAAAATGAATTTTGTCAAAACAAATGTTGCTCATAAAAAGGTAGCAGCCGTGAATGAAGTCGTTGAGCAGCAAGATATTAAACAAGGGAAGCTCCATATTGGCTGTCGTACAAATGTAACGTATAAAGATAATGATTATTTTGCCTTACAAATGTACAACGGCATTTTCGGTGGTTTTTCCCACTCGAAACTATTTATAAATGTCCGCGAAAAACAAAGTTTAGCCTATTATGCAGCCTCAAGGTTTGAAAGCCATAAAGGGCTGTTAATGATTATGAGTGGGATTGAGTTTGTCAATTATGAAAAATGTGTAAACATCATTAAAGAGCAGATGGAACAAATGAGGAACGGCAACTTTACAGATGATGAAATTTCGCAAACAAAAGCCGTCTTAAAAAATCAAATTCTTGAAACAATTGATACGCCCTCTGGCTTAATAGAAGTGCTCTACCACAATATTGTTTCAGGTCATAAACGTCCGATTGAAGATTGGATTACGAAAATTGATAGTATTGCGAAAGAAGAAATTACAGCAGTTGCCGCGAAAGTGGAGCTTGACACGGTCTACTTCCTGAAGGGATTGGAGGGAGCGTAAATATGGAGAAAATTGTTTTTAACCAGTTAAAAGAGACATTATATTATGAAAAATTAGCAAATGGATTGGATGTTTACCTTTTACCTAAAGAGGGCTTCAATAAGACGTATGCAACGTTTACAACGAAATATGGTAGCATTGACAATCGCTTTGTGCCTATCGGTCAAAATAATGAATTGCATGTACCTGATGGTATCGCCCATTTTTTAGAGCATAAACTTTTTGAAAAAGAAGATGGCGATGTGTTCCAGCAGTTTAGCAAGCAGGGGGCATCGGCCAATGCGTTCACTTCTTTTACAAGAACGGCCTATCTTTTCTCCAGCACCTCCACCGTTAAAGAAAATTTAGAAACATTAATTGATTTTGTGCAAAGTCCATATTTTAGCGACCAAACGGTTGAAAAAGAAAAAGGGATTATCGGCCAAGAAATTACGATGTATGACGATAATCCAGATTGGCGCGTTTATTTCGGCTTAATTGACAATATGTATAAAACACATCCTGTTAAAATAGATATTGCCGGAACGATTGAATCGATTTCAAAAATAACGAAAGAGCTTTTATATACTTGTTATGAAACATTTTATCATCCAAGCAATATGCTTCTTTTTGTTGTCGGGCCGATTAATGAAGAAGAAATCATGAATCTAATCCGTGAAAATCAAAACAAAAAGGAATTTAAAGAAGCAAAGGAAATTAAGCGTTTCTTTGACGAGGAGCCAACTGAAGTGGCAAGTCAGAAGCAAGTGTTAAAAATGCCGGTGCAAACGCCAAAATGTTTAGTCGGTTTTAAAGCGAAAAATCCAAATCGTCGCGGCAAAGCATTATTAGAGCGAGAATTGTCAATCAATGTTTTATTTGATTTATTGTTCGGAAAAAGCTCTGAAAATTATGAAAGCCTTTATAATGATGGTTTAATCGATGACAGTTTTTCTTTTGACTATACAGAGGAATATGGCTTTGGTTTCGCGATGGTCGGCGGGGACACAGAAAATCCCGAAGAGTTGGCAAAACGCCTTAAGGATATGATGATTAATTTTAATATCAACAGTATTTCTGAAGATTATTTAGCAAGAATGAAAAAGAAAAAAATCGGCTCCTTTTTGCGAGCATTGAATTCGCCAGAATATATTGCCAATCAGTTCACAAGGTATCAATTTAATGAAATGAATTTATTTGATATTGTGTCGGTGCTAGAAGGCATTCAAATGGCTGATTTACAAGAAGTGGCCAAAGACTTATTCGATGAAAAATGCTTTACAGTATGTGAAGTTGTGCCAAAATAATCGATTGCGCCCCTAGAAATGAGTGGGCGCTTTTTCTAATGATTGGGAAAGGATGAGGTGTTTCACATTTATGAATAAATGGGCATTAATTACTGGGGCGAGCGGTGGAATTGGTCAAGCGATTGCCAAGGCCTTAGCGGAAGAGGGCTATAATCTTTATTTACATTATAATAAAAATGAACAGGCGGTAAAAACATTAGTAAGTCATTTACCTGTACAATCGAAATGTATTTGTGCTGATTTATCAAGCCCAGATGGTTATCTTGTATTAACCGAACAAATGGAACATTTTTTGGACGTCGTCATTTTTAATGCGGGATTTAGTCATGTTGGTTTAATAACGGATCTATCCGATGAAGAAGTACAAAAAATGGTCCAGCTTCATATTACAAGCCCGTTTTTAATAGCAAAGCATTTGATTCCTGAAATGGTACGCAATAAGCGGGGGAAAATCATTGTTATATCATCCATTTGGGGCTTTGTTGGCGCCTCTTGTGAAGTTCTTTATTCGATGGTAAAAGGCGGGCAAAATACGTTTGTAAAGGCATTGGCAAAGGAAGTGGCTCCCTCTGGAATGAATGTAAATGGGATTGCCCCGGGGACGATTGAGACAAAAATGCTCGACCATTTTTCTGATACTGATAAACAAGAAATACTTAACGAAATTCCGATGGGCCGTTTTGGAAAACCAGAAGAAATTGGTCATGCTGTGACATTTTTAATTTCAGAGAAAGCTTCCTACATTAATGGAGAAATATTAAATATAAATGGCGCATGGTATACATGAATATTTTTTAAAAGAACATGGCATCATAATCATGAATAAATCCAAAAGGAGTGATGATGATGTCAGTACTAGATAACTTTGAACAATGGAAAGATTTTTTACAAGACCGCATGAACCAAGCGAAAGGTAGCGGTATCGATCAAGGCACAATATCAAACATAGCTGTTGAAGTAGGAGAGTATTTGGCAAATGAGGTTGATCCGAAAAATCCTGAACAAAGACTTCTTTCTGAACTATGGAATGTTGCTTCTGAACAGGAACAACAGGCAATTGCAAATATGATGGTAAAATTAGTACAAAAATCATAAAAGGTTTTATTTATTATGTTAAAGGGAGGCTTCTAAACGGGACCTCTCTTTTGTTTTTATCCTATGAATTGATCTGTTATGACAAATTTTGATATTTTTATGATTATTTTGTCTGGTTTTGTTTATTGTTCTTTTCTATTATAAAAAAATCATTTATTATAGTAGTAGTTAAGAATGGAAAGTAAGGGGACAGGCGCATGGAGAAGGAAGAATGGTATTTAGAGTATGAAATTGTCATTAATCGTCCAGGACTCCTTGGGGATATATCTTCCTTATTAGGTATGTTATCTATTAATATAGTTACAATAAATGGTGTAGAGACGATGCGCCGTGGTTTACTTATAAAATGTGAAAAACAACAACAAATAGAGCGTCTTGAATCAATTCTACAGACAATTGATAACATAAGAGTAACAAAGCTAAGGAGACCAACATTACGTGATCGCCTTGCTGTAAGACATGGTCGTTATATTCATCGGGAAAAAGATGATAAAAAAACGTTTCGCTTTGTTCGCGCAGAAATTGGAATTCTCGTTGACTTTATGGCAGAGCTGTTTAAGAAAAATGAGCATAAATTGATTGGCATCCGGGGAATGCCGCGGGTTGGAAAAACAGAATCAATTGTCGCTGCAAGTGTATGTGCTAATAAAAGATGGGTTTTTGTGTCCTCCACGCTATTAAAACAAACAATCCGTAGCCAATTAATAGATGAAGAATATTACAGCGACCATTTATATATTATCGATGGAGTTGTTTCATCGAAAAGAGCACCAGAGAAGCATTGGCAATTGGTACGGGAAATCATGCGTATGCAAGCCGTAAAAGTAATTGAGCATCCAGATATTTTTGTTCAGCATTCCGAATATACGCTTGACGATTTTGATTATATTATCGAACTTAGAAATGATTATGATGAAGAATTTACATATGAGGTTGTGGATCAACAACACTCCACAGATGCTGGATTTGGCTTTTCAGCCTTTGATTTTTAATTAAATGGATGGTGTTATCATTGACTGAATTGGGAAAACGATTAGAGGAAGCGAGATTGCTAAAAAATCTTACCCTTGATGAATTACAAGAAATAACGAAAATACAAAAAAGATACTTACAAGCTATTGAGGCCGGAAACTATGATATTCTCCCTGGAAAATTTTATGCAAGGGCATTTATTAAGCAGTATGCTGAAGCTGTTGGCCTTGATCCTGAGAAAATTTTTGATGAGTTTGCCTCTGAGGTACCAAAAACAGAAACAGAGGTTACTAGTGGCTTATCAAGGGCACAGAAGAAGCAAACGCCGGTTTTAAATACTTCTTCATTATTTTTTTCCATCCTCCCGAAGCTGCTAGTTGTTGTTTTAGTCGTTAGTGTAGCCGCTTTTTTTTGGCTATATTTTCAAAAAAATAATGGGCAAAATAATGCGGATGGAAAACTTGAGGAAAATGTTGTTGAAAGTCAGGAAGATGAAAATGTAACGATTGTTAATCCAAATGAGGAAACAGAAGTCCCAAGTGAAGAAGAACAGCAAAATGAAGTGCCAACTGATATAGAAGAAACGCCAAATGGTACAGAAACGAACCTTGAAGATACAGAGCCACTTCCTGAGGAAACGGCAACAGTTCAGCAATTGAATCAAATTGGCCAAAAAACTGGGAATTCTCCTACCACAACATATGAGCTTAAAGGCATAAATCAATTTATGGTTGAACTAACATCGACGGGCAACAGTTACATTGGAATTAAAAATGGAAAAGGGAAGTCTTTTTATGGCGCTGAGTTAAAAGAAGGTGAAAAGATTTCTTATGATTTTTCAGAAGAACAAGAAATTGAATTAAACATTGGACGCACTTTAGATGTGGCTATTAAAATCAATGGACAGGATTTTGAATTCCCATTTCCACCTAGCGAAAAGGTACATCAAAAAATCAAGATTACTTTTAATAAAGAAATCCAACAATGAGAGGAGGCTGTCTAAAACATGTCTGGCATCCACAAACGTAATACCACTTGAATTTACATGGCTGGTATTATGTGCCTGACGCGTTTAGACAGCTATTTTTTGCTTATCATAGGAACGGAGGATTTAAACTTGAATTTACCGAATAAAATTACGATATCAAGAATCATTCTTATTCCGATTTTTTTAATGTTTATGTTAGCTCCTATTGGTTTTGGCGACCTTTATCTAATCAATGAATCACTGCCTGTTTCTCATGTAATAGGTGCTTTTGTTTTTATTATTGCCTCGACAACAGATTGGATTGACGGACATTTAGCAAGAAAGTACAATCTTGTGACAAACTTAGGTAAGTTTCTTGATCCGCTAGCAGATAAATTACTTGTGTCAGCCGCTTTAATTGTGTTAGTAGAACTTCAGCTTGCTCCTTCATGGATGGTGATTGTTATCATCAGCCGTGAATTTGCTGTGACAGGCTTACGATTAGTGGCTGCTGGTGAAGGGCAAGTTATGGCGGCAGGCCAAATGGGGAAGTTGAAAACAGTTTTCCAAATTATTGCAATTTCTGCACTGTTACTTCATAATGTACCATTTAAAGGATTCGGAATTCCGTTAGGTGAAATTGCGCTTTGGATTGCGGTGATTCTTACCGTTGTTTCTGGATGGGATTACTTTGCAAAAAATAGGGATGTTTTTAAAAATTCAAAGTAAACGGGGGCTTTAAGGACGTGAATGCGGAAATTATTGCTGTTGGAACGGAGCTCCTTCTTGGACAAATCGCCAATACGAATGCCCAGTTTTTATCAAAGGAGCTGGCAGAGCTTGGCATAAATGTATTTTATCATTCAGTTGTTGGTGATAATGAAGCGCGCTTAAAACATGTAATTGAAACCGCAAGAAATAGATCGGATGTACTTATTTTCACCGGTGGTCTCGGACCGACGAAAGATGATTTAACAAAGGAAACACTAGCTTCTGTTTTGGCGCTTCCTTTAGTTGAAGATAAAAATGTGCTAGAAACAATCGCTAGTTATTTTAAAAAGCAGCATCGGCAAATGACAGAAAATAATCGAAAACAGGCATTGGTGATTGAAGGCTCGACTATACTGTCGAACGATTTTGGCACGGCTCCAGGACTAGCTTTAGTTTGTGGTGACTGTATTTATATGCTTTTTCCCGGGCCACCTTCAGAATTAAAGCCAATGTATAAGAACTATGGGCGCAAAATTTTATTAGAACAACTTGAAATCAACGAATGTATTGAATCAAGAGTACTCAAGTTTTTCGGTATTGGCGAAGCGCAGCTTGAAACAGAGATTGAAGGTTTAATTGAAACGCAGACAAATCCGACGATTGCTCCGTTGATTGAAGACGGTGAGGCAATGTTAAGATTAACAGCTAAGAATTTATCTATAGAGAAAGCCCGCAAAATGCTAGATGACGTTGAAAGCGCGATTCAAAAACGAGTGGGTCATTATTTCTATGGATATAATGATTCGACCCTTTATCAAGAGCTCTTCCAATTATTAAAAAAGAAGAACATGACGATTGCGAGTGCTGAAAGTTTAACAGGCGGGGCCTTTTCGAAGGAATTAACGAATTTGGCGGGGGCCTCTACTGTTTTTAAAGGAAGCATTGTATGCTACGATACTGAGGTTAAGAGGAATGTCTTGAAAGTTCCAGAAAAAATAATTTATGAGCAAGGTGTTGTTAGTCAAGATTGTGCCAACTATATGGCGGAAAATGTTCGGCAGCTTTTAAATACCGATATCGGCATTAGTTTTACAGGTGTGGCCGGTCCAGATGAACAAGAGGGCAAACCGGTTGGTACAGTGTTTGTTGGTATTTCAATCACTGGGGAAGAAACAAAGGTTTATCCGCTAAAATTAGCAGGAAATCGAGACGTGATTCGAACGAGAACGGTTAAGCACGGATTCTTTTACCTGTTAAAAATTTTATTAGCAGATTGAGAAATTAAAAATTCAGGGGGATTTCCTTCTGAATTTTTTATTTTTTCTAAGAGAAAATTGGATTTCTTTAAGGTATTTACCATGAAAAATGGACGAATAAATGTTCGTTTAAAAGTTGGCAAAATGAAAAAAAACAGGTATGATAGTGATAGTTTAAGAGAAGGAGGAATTCATTTTTATGAGCGATCGTAAAGCTGCCCTTGAGAAAGCATTGAGGGATATTGAAAAACAATTTGGTAAAGGCTCGATTATGAAATTAGGAGAGCAAACAGATAGAAGACTAGCAACCGTATCAAGCGGGTCATTAGCACTTGATATCGCGCTAGGAATTGGTGGCTATCCGCGTGGAAGGATAATAGAGGTGTACGGACCAGAAAGCTCAGGAAAGACAACTGTAGCACTCCACGCGATTGCTGAAGTACAACAACAAGGAGGTACTGCGGCATTTATTGATGCCGAACATGCGCTCGATCCGATTTACGCAGAAAAGCTAGGCGTTAATATCGATGAGCTTCTGTTATCCCAACCAGACACGGGTGAGCAGGCGCTCGAAATTGCTGATGCTCTCGTACGTAGCGGAGCCGTAGATATTATTGTTGTTGACTCTGTTGCAGCATTAGTACCAAGAGCGGAAATCGAAGGCGAAATGGGTGACTCCCACATGGGGTTACAAGCGCGTTTAATGTCACAAGCATTACGTAAGCTGTCTGGTGGTATTAATAAATCAAAAACAATTGCCATATTTATCAATCAAGTCCGTGAAAAAATTGGGGTTATGTTTGGAAACCCTGAGACTACTACTGGGGGCAGGGCGTTGAAGTTCTATTCCTCCATTCGTCTCGAAGTGCGCCGTGCTGAAACAATTAAGCAAGGCACTGAAATGGTTGGAAGCAAAACAAAAATTAAAGTTGTAAAAAACAAAGTGGCACCACCATTTAAAACAGCTGATGTAGATATTATGTATGGAGAAGGAATTTCTAAAGAAGGAGAGCTTATTGATATTGCCTCAGAGCTAGACATTGTCCAAAAAAGCGGCGCATGGTACTCATATAACGAAGAACGCTTAGGACAAGGCCGTGAAAATGCAAAGCAATTTCTGAAAGAAAATCCCGATATTCTTCAGCAAATTCAAATGCAAGTCCGCGCTCATTACGGATTAGACGAAGTAGTACCTGTTGCGGAAGTAGAAAACGCAGCTGCCCAAGAGGAATTCTTTGAATAACAGTGAAAAGGCTTGGTGTAAAAACCAAGCCTTTTTTAGCGCACGTTACAAGCAACAAAGCTATGATACTTGACAATGCAAATATCCACAATTACAATTAGTATGTATAATTTCACTATTTTTAGATATTGAAAATTATGAAGAACATGTGCTGTATGTTGAAAATTTCGATGTAAGAAGCGAACGATAGCTTACATCAAAACGAGAATGATTTTATTGTTCACAAAAGATGTACAAGTCGATAGCAAGAGGAGGTGAAATGATGGACCCAATAACTATCATCTCCGTTTTGCTGGCCATACTTGTCGGTGCAGTTGTTGGTTATTTTGTTAGAAAATCCATTGCAGAAGCAAAAATTTCTAGTGCAGAACATGCAGCTGAGCAAATTATTGATGATGCCAAACGTGAAGCTGAAGCATCCAAGAAGGAAGCGCTTCTTGAAGCAAAGGATGAAAATCATAGAATTCGTACAGAAGCGGAACGAGAAATCCGTGAACGAAGGAGCGAGCTACAGAAACAAGAAAATCGATTGATGCAAAAGGAAGAGATACTTGATCGGAAAAGTGAAAGCTTAGACAAACGTGAAGCAACACTTGAAAAGAAGGAAGAATCTCTTGTCAAAAGACAACAGCATATTGAAGAGTTGGAAAGCAAAATGGATGAAATGGTTCGTCAACAGCAAGCAGAACTTGAACGAATTTCAGGCCTTTCTAGGGAAGATGCTAGACAAATTATCATTGATAATATTGAAAAAGAGCTTTCATATGAAGCTGCAATGATGATAAAGGAAAATGAGAATCGTATTAAGGAAGAGTCTGACAAAAAAGCAAGGGAAATCCTTTCTTTAGCCATCCAAAGATGTGCAGCAGATCATGTTGCAGAGACAACTGTTTCTGTCGTTAATTTGCCTAATGATGAAATGAAAGGTCGAATTATCGGACGGGAAGGACGTAATATTCGTACGATTGAAACTTTAACAGGAATAGACCTCATCATCGACGATACTCCTGAAGCAGTCATTTTATCTGGCTTTGACCCTATTCGACGGGAAACAGCAAGATTAGCTTTGGAAAAACTTGTTCAAGATGGTCGTATTCATCCGGCTAGAATTGAGGAAATGGTTGAAAAGTCTAGACGTGAGGTCGATGAACATATCCGTGAAGTCGGAGAACAATCAACGTTTGAAGTTGGTGTTCACGGTTTACATCCTGATTTAATTAAAATTCTTGGTAGGTTAAAGTATCGGACAAGTTACGGCCAAAACGTGTTAAAGCATTCCATGGAAGTTGCTCATTTAACGGGGTTAATGGCAGCAGAATTAGGTGAAGACATAACTTTAGCGAAAAGGGCAGGTCTTCTCCATGATATCGGCAAAGCGATTGACCACGAGGTGGAAGGAAGCCATGTTGAAATTGGTGTAGAGCTTGCCACGAAATATAAAGAGCATCCAGTTGTAATCAACAGTATTGCTTCACACCATGGTGATACAGAAGCGACATCTACTATAGCAGTGTTAGTGGCTGCTGCAGATGCCCTTTCCGCTGCAAGACCTGGTTCAAGAAGTGAAACGTTAGAGAATTATATTCGCAGATTAGAAAAGCTTGAAGAAATTTCAGAGTCATACGAAGGTGTTGAAAAATCATTTGCCATTCAGGCAGGCCGTGAAATTAGAATTATGGTTAAGCCGGATACTGTTGATGATTTGCAAGCACATAAATTAGCGAGAGATATTCGGAAGCGAATTGAGAGTGAATTAGACTATCCTGGTCATATAAAAGTGACTGTTATACGTGAAA
The DNA here is from genome assembly GCA_012842745.1 of Bacillus sp. (in: firmicutes). NCBI lineage: Bacteria > Bacillati > Bacillota > Bacilli > Caryophanales > Bacillaceae > Bacillus > Bacillus sp. (in: firmicutes). The sequence continues at coordinate 219,593 of DUSF01000056.1, forward strand.
CTCGCGCGGTCGAGTATGCAAAATAAAAAGAAGTGGTGAATATTTCACCACTTCTTTTGTTACTACGAAATAGAATAAAGATAGGGGCTACCAAATTGAGAATTTTATTTATTGGAGATGTTGTTGGATCTCTTGGACGAGATATGATAAAACATTATTTACCAAAATTGCAAAAAAAATATAAAGCCCATGTCACGATCATTAATGGTGAGAACGCTGCCTCTGGAAAAGGAATAACAGAAAAGATATATCGTTCCTTTTTAGAAGCAGGCGCCAATGCCGTAACACTTGGTAATCACACATGGGATAATAAGGATATTTTTGAATTTATTGATCATGCCAAATATATGGTGAGACCTGCTAATTTTCCTGTAGAGACACCTGGCAAAGGGCATGTTGTTTTGAATCTTAATGGAATTGAAATTGGCATCATTAATTTGCAAGGGAGAACTTTTTTGCCTCCTATCGACTGCCCATTTAAAAAAGCAGACGAATTAATAGCGGACATAAAGAAAAAAACAAATATTATTTTTGTAGATTTCCACGCGGAAGCTACGAGTGAAAAACAAGCGATGGGATGGTACTTAGATGGTAAAGTATCGGCTGTTGTTGGGACACATACACATGTTCAAACATCCGACGCACGGATTCTTCCTAACGGAACTGCCTATATAACAGATGCGGGGATGACCGGGCCTTATGATGGCATTCTAGGAATGGAACGGGAAGCTGTTTTAAAAAAATTTCTCACAAATCTACCGGTAAGATTTGAAGTAGCATCTGGGCGTGAGCAATTGAACGGTGTTATTGTTGATATTGACCCGAAAACCGGAAAAGCGCAAAAAATTGAAACAATTTTAATAAATGATGACCATTTGTTTTTGAGTGAATTTTAAAACTTTTTTGAAAAATTATTAGAAGTAGGCAGGAATAACTGGGAATTTCGTGAATATAGTAGAAGAAGAAATGTTTTTAGATTTACTTATTCATACGAGGAGGAACCAGGAATGGAAATATTAAAAGTTTCAGCAAAATCTAATCCTAATTCTGTAGCTGGGGCACTTGCAGGGGTTTTACGTGAACGGGGCGCTGCTGAGATCCAAGCAATTGGTGCAGGGGCCTTAAACCAAGCTGTTAAGGCAGTTGCGATTGCACGAGGATTCGTTGCACCGAGCGGAGTCGATTTAATATGTATTCCTGCTTTTACAGATATTTTAATTGACGGCGAAGAACGCACAGCCATTAAATTAATTGTTGAACCACGCTAGAAAATATCATGCTGACTTTAAAAGGGGTCTGACCCCCACATTCGTATTGTGGGGTCAGACCCCTTTTTTTAAGAGGTGAAAAATATATGAATAAAATTTTTGATGCTCATTGTGATGTTTTATATAAAATGTGGCTAAATAATAAAATTTCATTCAAAGATAGTGAGATTCTTCATGTGAACTACAAAAATTTAGTATTTGCCGGCAGTAAAGTGCAATGCTTCGCTATTTATATACCAGAAAGTGTAAGATTTAATGACAGATTTGATGTGGCATTAGAGATGGTCGATATTTTTTACGAAAGAGTGCTTACCGTACATTCAAAGCTAAAACTTATTTTAAAAAAGGCAGATCTTGAACAACTTAAGGATGATGAAATTGGGGCTATTTTAACATTAGAAGGCTGTGATGCTATCGGATATGATCTTGTAAAATTGAAAACATTATATCGCCTTGGTGTCCGTTCTGTAGGATTGACATGGAACTATGCCAATGCAGTGGCAGACGGGGTTTTGGAAGAAAGAAATGGCGGTTTGTCGAATTTCGGTAAGGAAGTTGTTGAATTAAATAATTATTTAAGAATTTGGACTGACGTTTCCCATTTAAGTGAAGCTTCCTTTTGGGATACGATTGAGTTAGCGAAGTTTCCGATTGCATCACATTCTAACGCCTACTCGCTATTTCAACACTCGCGAAATTTAAAAGATAGGCAAATAAAAGCGATTATTCAAAAAAATGGAGTCATAGGTATTACATTTGTTCCAGATTTTTTAAGTGAAAATCAACAAAATGCCTATATTAATGATGTTATTTCGCATATTGATTATATTTGCTCTTTAGGCGGTGAAAATAATATTGGATTGGGCTCTGATTTTGATGGAATAGAGGAAACTGTCAATGGATTAGAGGATTTTAGCTGTTACAAAAAGCTCATTTCTGAACTGCAAAAACACTTTTCTAATGAGCAGGTTTTTAAAATTTGTTATCAAAATTTTGCGGATAAGTTCCCGAAATAACCTTATTAAAAAATTAATACACAAATTTGTCAAAAATGTGAGAGAAGGACTTGATTTTTTTGAGTTATACGTCTAGAATTGTAAACGTTTAGTACCCTTCCATACAAAAATTTACTCAAATTTTTTGGTGAAGTTGGTAATTATTTTTTGTGGAATTGTGCTACACTTAAATACGCTAAACATTTATCATAAATGTACATTCAAAAGGGGTGTAAGAGATGATCAATCAACTTTCATGGAAAGTTGGCGGACAACAAGGGGAAGGAATCGAGAGTACAGGGGAAATTTTCGCAACTGCTCTTAATCGTTTAGGTTATTATTTATACGGTTATCGCCATTTTTCTTCCCGAATTAAAGGCGGCCATACAAACAACAAAATTCGTGTAAGCGCGAGTCAAGTTCGATCAATCTCTGATGATCTTGATATTTTAGTTGCATTTGATCAAGAGACCATCGATGTAAACTTTCATGAGTTGCATGAAGGCGGAGTCGTTATTGCTGATTCCAAATTCAATCCAGTGATTCCTGAAGGTTCTAAAGTAACATTTTATTCAGTACCATTTACTGACATTGCAACAGAATTAGGCACTTCCTTAATGAAAAACATGGTAGCCGTAGGTGCATCAAGTGCTGTTATGGAATTACCTATTGAATCATTCCGTGAAGTGGTCGAAGAAATCTTTGGCAAAAAAGGCCAACAAGTCGTTGACAAAAATATGGAAGCCATCCAAAAGGGCTATGAATATATTAAAAATCAAGCTGGGGCTCAACTTTCTACAATGCAGCTTGAAAAAGCAGATGGTAAAAAGCGTTTGTTTATGATTGGTAACGATGCCATCGCAATGGGCTTTGTGGCTGGTGGTTGCCGCTTTATGGCTGCATATCCAATTACACCGGCTTCTGAAATCATGGAATATTTAATTAAGAAACTTCCTGATTTCGGTGGAACTGTTATTCAAACAGAAGATGAGATTGCTGCCTGTACAATGACAATTGGTGCGAACTACGGTGGTGTTCGTGCGATTACTGCTTCTTCAGGCCCAGGGCTTTCTTTAAAGATGGAAGCAATTGGTCTTGCTGGTATGACTGAGACACCAATCGTTATTGTTGATACGCAACGTGGTGGTCCAAGTACGGGATTACCAACAAAAATTGAACAATCTGATTTAATGGCGATGATTTATGGTACACATGGTGAAATCCCTAAAATCGTAATTGCGCCAAGTACTGTTGAAGAAGCATTTTACGATGCTGCAGAAGCATTAAACCTTGCTGAAGAGTATCAATGTCCTGTTATTTTATTAACAGATTTACAATTATCTTTAGGTAAACAAACAGTAGAACCTTTAGATTATTCAAAAGTTGAAATTCGTCGTGGCAAGCTAGACCTTAATGCTGAATTAGTGGCTGATGGACCTGACGGACAGTTCAAGCGTTACCTTGTAACTGAAGATGGCGTTTCACCACGTGTAGTACCTGGAATGAAAAACGGACTTCACCATATGACTGGTGTTGAACATAGTGAAATTGGTAGACCATCTGAAGCTCCTACAAATCGTAAAGATCAAATGGACAAGCGTCTACGTAAGTTAAAGAACATTAAGTTTAAAAATGCTGTTCTTAAAAATGTAAAGCATGATGAAGCTGACGTTCTAGTGCTTGGATTCAACTCAACACTTGGTGTTATTGAAGAAGGAATGGGACGTCTTGAACAAGATGGTATTAAAGTGAACCATGCACAAGTTCGTTTAATTCATCCATTCCCAGTTGACGAAATTCAACCATTAGTTGATGCAGCAAAGAAAGTTGTTGTTGTTGAGCATAATGCGACTGGACAGTTAACACAAATCCTTAAGTTAAACGTAGGAAATCACAATAAGGTAGAAAGTGTATTGAAGTATGACGGAAATCCATTCCTACCTAGTGAAATTTACAACAGAATTAAGGAGTTGTTATAAGATGGCAACATTTAAAGATTTTCGTAATAGTGTTAAACCTAACTGGTGTCCAGGATGTGGGGATTTCTCAGTTCAAGCTGCAATTCAACGTGCTGTTGCCAATGTAGGTGTTGAGCCGCATGAACTTGCGCTGATCTCAGGAATTGGTTGTTCCGGACGTATTTCAGGCTATGTAAATGCTTACGGTGTGCATGGTATTCATGGACGTTCGTTGCCAATTGCTCAAGGTGTTAAAATGGCTAATAAAGATTTAACAGTTATTGCTGCTGGCGGTGACGGTGATGGTTTCGCGATTGGTATGGCTCATACAATCCACGCCATTCGTCGTAACATCGATATGACATACATCGTAATGGATAACCATATTTATGGATTAACAAAAGGTCAAACATCACCACGCAGTGATTTCGGTTTCAAAACAAAAAGTACACCGAAAGGCTCTATTGAGCAGTCTATTCAAGCGATGGAAATGGCGTTAACAGCTGGTGCAACATTTGTTGCCCAAAGCTTCTCAAGCGATTTAAAAGAACTAACAGAAATCATTGAAGCAGGCATTAACCATAAAGGTTTCTCTTTAATCAACGTATTTAGCCCTTGTGTAACATACAATAAGGTGAACACTTACGATTGGTATAAAGAAAATCTTAAGAAGTTAAGTGATTTTGAAGGGTATGACCCATCGAACCGTAACATGGCAATGCAAACATTGATGGATAACCATGGACTTGTAACTGGTATTATCTATCAAAATAAAGAGCAAAAATCATATCAAGAGCTTGTACATGGATACAGTGAAACACCACTTGTTCATGCAGACCTTAAAATTTCTGAAGACAAGTTCAATGAATTGGTGAAGGAATTTATGTAATATATTGAAAAAGCTGACCGATTTGGGTCAGCTTTTTCGTGCGCTTGGCAGCATCTTTTTAATATTCGTGCTTACTATTTGTCCAAAAAAAGACAAGTGATATATTATATTGTTTAGTTGAAATTAACAGTTTATAATTAGTAAATGTATGTTAAAATGTACTATTACTGTTTATTGCAATAATGAAAGGAGATATTCATGAACGAGAAACAACGTTTAGAGCAAACTGCACAAATTAAAGTAGCTGAAAATCCTTCGGACAGAAAATCCGATCAGGACTACGCAAAATATTTTGAGTCTACTTATCAACCACCATCATTAAAAGATGCGAAAAAACGGGGGAAAGAAGAAGTCAAATTCCAGCGTGGCTATGATATTCCAGATGATATGATGGCCATTGGCAAAGACAAGAAATTTTATATTCGCACATATGGCTGTCAAATGAATGAACATGACACAGAGGTAATGTCAGGCATATTTTCTGAGATGGGATTTGAAAGCACGGATTCTACCGAGGAAGCTGATATTATTTTACTAAATACTTGTGCTGTCCGTGAAAATGCCGAAAATAAAGTGTTTGGTGAAATTGGTCATTTGAAGCAATTAAAAAGAGAAAAACCAGATCTTATCTTAGGAGTATGCGGCTGTATGTCCCAGGAAGAAGGGGTGGTCAATCGTCTTCTTCAAAAACACCAACAAGTAGACCTTATTTTTGGAACGCATAATATTCATCGTCTTCCGCAGCTTTTAAGAGAAGCAATGTTAAGCAAAGAACGGGTCGTTGAAGTTTGGTCTAAAGAAGGCGATGTCATTGAAAATCTGCCGAAAGTAAGAAACGGAAAGATTAAAGCTTGGGTCAACATAATGTACGGCTGTGATAAATTCTGCACGTACTGTATTGTTCCATATACTAGAGGAAAGGAACGAAGTCGTCGCCCTGAAGATATTATCGACGAAGTTCGCCACATAGCCGCCCAAGGGTATAAAGAAATTACGTTATTAGGGCAAAATGTTAATGCGTATGGAAAAGATTTTGACGATATAAAATATGGTTTAGGCGATTTAATGGATGAAATCCGCAAGATTGACATCCCAAGAATTCGCTTTACAACAAGCCATCCGCGTGATTTCGATGATCATCTAATCGAAGTGCTGGCGAAAGGTGGCAACTTAATGAATCATATTCATTTACCTGTTCAATCAGGAAGCACAGAAATGCTGAAAATCATGTCCCGCAAGTATTCAAGGGAGCATTACTTAGAACTTGTTCGAAAAATAAAAAAGGCAATCCCAGATGTTGCATTAACAACGGATATCATTGTTGGCTTCCCAAATGAAACTGAGGAACAATTTGAAGATACATTGTCATTATATCGTGAAGTAGAATATGATGGTGCTTACACATTCATCTATTCTCCGCGTGAAGGGACACCTGCAGCAGATATGGTAGATAATGTCCCGATGGAAGTTAAAAAGGAACGATTACAACGTCTAAATAGTCTTGTTAATGAGATTTCTGCAAAGAAAAACAAAGAATATCAAGACAAAATTGTAGAAGTTCTTGTTGAAGGAGAAAGTAAAAATAACTCCGACATATTAGCAGGCTATACAAGAAAAAATAAACTAGTAAACTTTAAAGGTCCAAAATCTGCCATTGGCCAAATTGTCAAAGTGAAAATTATAGAGGCAAAAACATGGTCATTGAATGGAGAAATGGTAGAAGAAACGATGGGGGTAACATATAATGGCTAAATATACAAAATCACAAGTAGTAGAAAAAGCGGCTGAGCTTGCAAAACTAATTGCAGAAACAGAAGAAGTTGAATTTTTTAAAAAAGCTGAGGCTGCCATTAACAAAAATGAAAAAGTTCGCAGCTTAATGAGTGATATTAAAAGCTACCAAAAGCAAGCGGTAAATTTTAAACATTACAATAAGCCTGAAGCTCTAAAGAAAGTTGATGATAAAATCGAATCATTGATGGCCCAGCTAGATGAAATTCCTGTAGTAACTGAGTTTAAGCAATCACAAACGATTGTGAATGACTTATTACAGCTTGTTTCTAGTACCATCTCACAAACGGTTACGAACGAAATCATCATATCTACAGGCGGCGACCTCTTGCAAGGTAAAACAGGCTCAGAACCAGGATGCCATCAAGAAGGTGGCTGTGAACATGATCATTTAATTCCAGAAGAAATGAAACAAAAATAGTATATAAAAAGTGAGGAAAGGTTGGCTTTAAGGGCCAGCCTTTTTCAATTTACAGATAGGCACACCTCTCCTTTACTATGCATAGAATGAACTATGTACTAAGTTATTGAAAAGCAATTTATTGCACACTAGTCATTCGCCCTGCATACGATGAAATGGAACATAAGATTGAGGAGGTAGTGCTCATATGTCAACAGAAAAAGAGCATGAATTTAAATTTAGAGAAATCATAACAAAAGCCGTTTGCGGTAAAGGTAAGAAATTTACACAATGTACCCACACCATTACACCTTCCCATAGACCGACTAGTATTCTTGGGTGTTGGATTATTAACCATGAATATGATGCTAAAAAGGCCGGAGATAACGTAGAGATTGATGGTTGCTATGACATTAATGTATGGTATTCTTATAGTGACAATACAAAAACAGAGGTTGTAACAGAAACTGTTCACTATAAGGATGTCGTCCGCTTATCATCTAAAGATGAGAATTGTATTTCTGATGATTTAGAGGTTGTGGCAAGAGTGTTGCAGCAACCAAATTGTCTGGAATGCTCGATTTCACCAAACGGCAATAAAATTGTTGTTCAAGTAGAACGGGAATTCATCGCTGAGGTGATTGGTGAAACAAAAGTTTGTGTGAAGATTTATCCAGATGCTTGTGAAGACGAGGATTCCGATGATGACTTTGTCGATGAAGAATTTGAAGATTTAAATCCAGATTTTTTAATCGCTGGAGAGGAAGAATAGGAACTAGGAAGATGCCCCTTCCTAGTTTTTTTGTGTTATAATTTTATATAACAAGCATTATTACTGGAGGATTTACGCATGGCACAATACACGCCAATGATACAGCAATACTTAGCAGTAAAGGCACAATACAAAGATGCCTTTTTATTTTTTCGCTTAGGCGATTTTTATGAAATGTTTTTCGAGGATGCGATTAATGCATCACAAGAATTAGAAATAACGTTAACGAGCCGGGAAGGCGGGGCCGAGGAGCGCATTCCGATGTGTGGCGTCCCCCATCATTCAGCTGATAATTATATTAATCAATTAATTGAAAAAGGATATAAAGTTGCTATTTGTGAACAGGTAGAAGATCCGAAGGAAGCAAAAGGTGTTGTCCGCCGCGAGGTAGTTCAGTTGATTACACCTGGTACGGTCATGCAAGGAAAAGTCATTGATGAAAAAGAAAATAACTATATCGCAACAATAACAAATTTTGATGATTGTAATTATGGTTTAGCGTATATTGATTTGACGACAGGGGAAGGACAAATTACAATCATTGCTGGTGACTGGCTTGATGTTGTTGGCGAGCTATATTCTGTCGGTGCGAAAGAAGTTGTTTTAGCTACCAATCACCCAGAACATAAATTGCAGGAATTACGAGAGCGAATGAATGTTACCATTTCGGTTGAGGAAGAAACAGACATCCCGGAATCACTATCTGAAACTAGTAAATTCCTTGAACAAACAAAATTAAAAGAAACGCTAGGTCGCCTTTTACAATATTTATTAAAAACACAAAAGCGCTCTCTAGAGCATCTTCAACCAGTTTCCTATTATGAAACGAATCAATATATGAAACTAGATATTCATTCGAAACGAAATCTAGAATTAACTGAAACGATTCGGACAAAAGGGAAAAAAGGCTCATTTTTATGGCTTCTAGATTCGACTGTAACAGCGATGGGGGCACGGAGATTGAAGCAATGGATTGAGCGTCCTCTCCTTTCGCAAGTCGAGATTGAAAATCGCCTTAACATGGTAGAAACGTTGTTGAATAACTTTTTTATCCGTCAGGAATTGCGGGAAGCATTAAAACCAGTCTATGACTTAGAACGGCTTTCAGGGCGTGTTGCTTTTGGGAATGTAAATGCCCGTGATTTAATACAATTAAAAAAATCATTACAGCAAATTCCAATCATCCTTGGCTTAATTGAGCAACTCGAAAATAACTATGCTGATGTGCTTGCACGGAATATCGACCCATGTGAGCCACTATTTGAGATAATTGATAGAGGCATCAATGAAAATCCGCCGCTTACGATTAAAGAAGGGGCCATTATAAAAGATGGCTATAATGAAAGGTTAGATACGTACCGGGATGCAGTCAAAAATGGCAAACAATGGATTGCCGAACTTGAAATGAAGGAAAAGCAGGAAACAGGGATTAAGTCGTTGAAAATCGGTTATAACCGTGTGTTTGGTTATTATATTGAGGTTACAAAAGCAAATATTCATCTCTTACCTGAAGGCCGCTTCGAACGGAAACAAACGTTAGCCAATGCGGAAAGGTATATAACACCGGAACTAAAAGAAAAAGAAGAGATGATTTTAGAGGCGGAGGAAAAAATAGTAGACTTAGAGTACGACTTATTTGTTGAAATCCGTGAAGAGGTAAAAACATATATTCCGAAGCTGCAAGAGTTAGCAAAGCTTGTTAGTGAAATAGATGTTCTGCAGAGCTTTGCACAAGTGAGTGAAGAATACCAATACACGAAACCGGAATTTTCAACAGATCGAAAAATAGTCATTAAGGATGGGCGTCACCCAGTTGTCGAAAAAGTGCTAAATTCTGGAACCTATGTAGCCAATGATTGTTACCTAGATAGTGACCATGAAATGTTGCTTATTACCGGCCCAAATATGTCAGGTAAAAGCACATATATGCGGCAAATTGCTTTAACAGCCATACTCGCACAAATTGGCTGCTTTGTCCCAGCTGATAAAGCTGAACTACCGATTTTTGATCAAGTTTTTACCCGTATCGGTGCGGCTGATGATTTAGTTTCAGGGCAAAGCACATTTATGGTAGAAATGCTTGAAGCAAAAAACGCGATAACAAAAGCAACGAAAAATAGTTTAATCTTGCTAGATGAAATTGGTAGAGGAACATCTACCTATGATGGAATGGCATTAGCACAAGCAATTATTGAGTATATTCATGATGAAATTGGCGCAAAAACATTATTTTCAACCCATTACCATGAATTAACAGAACTAGAAGAGTTTCTAAGCCGCTTAAAAAATGTTCATGTAAGTGCCATTGAAGAAGATGGGAAAGTTGTTTTTCTTCATAAAGTGAAAGATGGCCCTGCCGACAAAAGCTATGGCATTCATGTAGCAGAACTTGCAGAGCTTCCCGAAAGCTTAATCGAACGTGCCAAAGAAATTTTGGACGAGCTTGAGAATGGACAAAACACAAAAGGAAATGTTGAAAAGCAAGAAAAACTGACACAACTTCCGAAAGATTTAGCAAATGAGGATACAGGTCAGCTTTCGTTTTTTATTACAACAACAGAAAAACAAGAGCGCAAAACTAAGCATGATTCATTAACTAAACAGGAAGAACAAATATTGAAAACACTTCAATCGATTAATTTATTGGAAATGACACCGTTAGATGCAATGAATGAACTTTATAAGCTACAAAAATTAATAAAGTCGTAAAAACTAGGTGATATTGTGGGGAAAATTAGACAATTAGATCATCAACTATCAAATAAAATTGCGGCGGGTGAAGTGGTCGAACGACCAGCTTCTGTCGTGAAGGAATTAGTTGAAAATGCTATTGATGCTCATTCAACAAGAATCGAAGTGCATGTGAAGGAAGCGGGTTTAGCAGAAATCCGTCTTATCGATAATGGCGATGGCATCGAGCCAGAGGATTGTCTCTTGGCTTTTGAAAGGCATGCGACTAGTAAAATAAAAGACGAAAATGATTTGTTTCGCATCCGCACACTTGGGTTTCGAGGGGAAGCCTTGCCAAGTATCGCATCTGTTTCAGAACTCGAAATGAAGACATCAATTGGTAATGGACCTGGAACGTATATGAAGTTAAAGGGCGGTCATATTGTTAAACATGAGGTGAGTGCCAGCAGAAAAGGAACGGAGATTATTGTAAGTAATCTTTTCTTTAACACACCCGCAAGATTAAAATACATGAAAACTGTTCATACTGAATTGGGAAATATTACTGATTATTTGAATAGGATTGCTTTGGCTCATCCGGAAATTTCCATCCAATTAACTCACAATGGAAACCGGGTACTCTTCACGAGTGGGAACGGGGATGTTTTACAGGTTCTTGCCGCCATTTATGGAATGTCAATTGCAAAGCAAATGATTCCGATCAAGCTTGAAAATATTGATTTTGAAGTGCAAGGGTATGTGGCGAAACCCGAAGTAACGAGAGCATCAAGAAATTATATTTCAACGATTATAAACGGTCGTTTTATTAAAAATTATGCGCTCACGAAAGCCATTCAAGAAGGGTATCATACACTATTGCCTATTGGTCGTTTTCCGATTGCCTTCTTGAACATTGTTATGGATCCTTTATTAGTTGACGTCAATGTCCATCCGGCAAAGCTTGAAGTGCGCCTTAGTAAAGAAGCCGAGCTATGTGAATTGATTACAGAAGGCATTCAGTCCGTTTTTCGCAAACAAACTTTAATCCCTGAGGTTATAAAAGGAAAGAAAGAACCTAAGCCAGTTACGGAACAACAAGAGATGTCATTTGAACATTCAATTGAAAATGACGAAAAGTCTGCATGGAAGCCGTTCCAGGAAGTGATTAAAGAGGAGCCAGCGGAGGAACTAAGGGAAAAAGCTGTTATTACTATAAATCAAGAAGAGGTAGATAAAACGTTTGTCCCTATATCCCAAGAAGAAGTGAAAGAAGCCGAAAATGAATCGGAATCTATAGTTCAAAAAGCAACATTTATCTCCGAAAACACTGACAATGCGAAACGGGAGCGTATACCGCCGCTCTATCCAATTGGACAAATGCATGGCACGTATATTTTGGCCCAAAATGAAAATGGCTTGTATATTATTGATCAACATGCTGCTCAGGAACGAATTAAATATGAATATTTTAAAGAAAAAGTAGGTCAAGTAGAGCCTGAATTGCAAGAAATGCTATTGCCGTTCACACTTGAATATTCAAAAAATGAGATATTTATAATAGAAGAACATCTTGAAAAGTTAAAATGTGTCGGTATTTTTCTGGAGCCGTTTGGGGGAGGGAGTTACATCATTCGTTCACACCCACAATGGTTTCCGAAAGGGGAAGAAAAAGAACTCATCGAAGAAATCATCGAGCAAGTGCTGACGAAGAAAAAGGTTAGTATTCATGAATTACGCGAAGAAGCTGCCATCATGATGTCATGTAAAGGATCAATAAAAGCAAATCGTCATCTTCGAAATGATGAAATTTTTGCCTTACTCGAAACATTACGAAAAACAACCGACCCGTTTACATGTCCACATGGGAGACCAATCATCATTCACTTCTCGACGTACGAGATGGAGAAGCTGTTTAAACGGGTGATGTAGAGGCTTTTTAAGGGAAGAAGGTGGGCTTTTGTCCACTTTTTGCCCTCTTTTATAAATCTTTTAGTTGCTCTATCTAATTTTTCGCAAAATGATTTCTTCATGCTTGGTTACTTCAGCTTCTATCCTGTCCAATTTATCTGAATTTTGTTTGTATCCATCAAAGAGAGCTGTTAATTTTTGTCCGTGATTATTTTCGATACGAACAACTGCTTTTTCTACCCCGTCTAATCGGCTTTCTACCTTACCTAATCGGTTTTCTACCCCGTCTAATCGGCTTTCTACCTTACCTAATCGGTTTTCTACTCCGTCTAACCGGCTTTCTACTTTATCTAATCGATTTTCTACCCCGTCTAACCGACTTTCTACCTTATCTAATCGGTCGTTTACTTGCTCAAATCCTATTTGCATTTCACTGTAAACATTTTCAAATCCTTTTTGCATTTCACTGTACATTTTCGTCATTAATTCAAACATTTTTTCATCGTTATTCATTCTGTTCACTCCTTTTTTAGCAAAGCAAGCTGTTTAAATATGCTATATTTTTAAGGTTTCATAAATAGTAATTACATTACTCCCAACAATCTTTCAATCTACTAAATATAGTAACATACGGGAGGTAGGAAATGAAAGAACTGTTAAAGCAATATAAACGTTACAATGTAGAAAATTTTCTTATTGGAAAAATGAATGAAAGTTTGTATTCATGCCAACAATTGTTTATTATGGATAGTAGAGCATATAAAACTTTAGGTGACCTATCATGAAGAAAAAAGTCATAGCCATCATTGGGCCAACAGCAGTCGGAAAAACAAAAATGAGCATTGAATTAGCTAGTGCGCTTGGTGGCGAGATTATTAGCGGCGATTCGATGCAAATTTATCGCGGTATGGATATTGGAACAGCGAAGGTAACAAAAGCTGAAATGGATGGCATTCCTCATCATTTAATCGATATTAAAAATCCTACAGAGGATTTCTCAGTAGCTGAGTTCCAAATGTTGGCAACAGAGCTAATTGACGACATTTGTAAGCGTGGAAAAATTCCTATTATTGCTGGAGGAACAGGTCTTTATATTCAATCGGTTCTTTATAATTACAATTTTTCGGACGCTACGTCTAATCTAGAATATCGCACATTTCTTGAAAAACGGGTTGAAGAGGAAGGAATTGAAGATGTTTATAAAGAATTGCAACTAATTGACCCAGAAAGCTGTGAGCGCATCCATCCTAATAATGTTCGGCGAGTAATTCGAGCGTTGGAAGTGTACCATGAGACAGGCTTAACGATGACAGAATACTTGAAAGAACAAGAAAGTGAATCTTCGTTTAATCATCGCATTATTGGTTTAACAATGGAACGCAATTTCCTTTATGAGCGTATTAATAAAAGGGTAGATATGATGATTGAACAAGGTTTAATTGAAGAAGTAAAAAAATTATATGATGCCGGTATTAAAGATTGTCAATCGGTTCAAGCGATTGGCTATAAAGAGCTTTATGATTATTTTTCTGGTAAGGTTACAGTGGAGGAAGCGATTGAGCTTTTAAAAAGAAATTCCCGTAGGTATGCGAAAAGACAGCTAACATGGTTTCGAAATAAAATGGATGTAGAATGGTTTGATATGTCCGAAGCTGTTTCAAGCACCTACGTCTTTGAAAAAAAAACAAAAGAAATTTTAAATTTAGTAGCAGGAAAGCTTTAGCTTAAAGCGAAATAGATAATAAAGAAAGAGATGAGGAGGACTGTTCAAATTGAAACAATCCATAAATATTCAAGATCAATTTTTAAATCAGCTTCGCAAAGAAAATATCTCAGTTACCGTTTTTTTATTAAATGGTTTCCAGTTGCGGGGTGTGATTAAAGCATTTGATAATTTTACCGTTCTCTTAGATACAGATGGCAAACAACAAATGATTTATAAGCACGCGATTTCCACATTTTCACCGCAAAAAGCAGTGCAAATTGATTTAGATGGCTCACAACAATAGAAACAAGAAAAATACGGCTACATTCCAAAAAATTTGGGATAGCCGTATTTTTGTATGCGAATATTTACATCTATGATAAAAAATTAGAAGAACTTCTTTTTCCAAAAAATGATTGCAGTAATAGTTGAAAATATAATGGATAATGTCATTGGTACATAAAAGGCACGTGGGTAATCTTGGAACGGAATATGAACGTTCATCCCATAAAAGCTTGCGACCATCGTTGGCAGGGCCAAAATAATTGTGAATGATGTTAAAAACTTCATCACTATATTCAAATTATTGGAAATAACAGATGCAAAGGCATCCATCATCCCACTCAAAATTGTTGTATGTGTTTCAGCCATTTCAATCGCTTGCTGATTTTCGATAATAACATCCTCTAGCAGCTCTTTATCATCTTCATACATTCTCATGTAATTTGTTCGTAACATTTTCTGCATAACAATGTTATTTGATTTTAATGAAGTAGTGAAATATGTTAAACTTTTACTCATATTTAATAATGTAAAAAGTTCTTTATTTTTCATAGACTGATGTAGTTCATTTTCAATTTCGTCAGTCATTTTGTTAATTTGTTTCAAGTATTTGAGGTATGAAGTTGCTGTTAAATATAAGATTTGGAGTGCAAATCTTGTTTTTTTGAATGTGAAAAATTGTTTTACTTTATTTTGTAAAAAAAGGTGAAGAATGGAGTTATCCTTTAAACAAATGGTAACAAAGCACTCATTTGTGATAATCATCCCTATTGGAATTGTATCGTAAATAGGTCTGTCAAATTCATCTTTTGAAACTAAAGGCATATTGATAATGATTAAAATATTGTTATCCTCTTTTTCAATCCTAGAACGTTCTTCTTCATCTAAAGGATCTTTTAGAAAATCTAATGGAATTTGCAATTGCTTCATTAGATAATCAATTTCCTCTTCGGTTGGGGCAATAACATTGACCCAGCAGCCTTTAGTGATTTCCTCTGTTTCTTGAATGATTCCATGCTTATTCGTTATATATGTTTTTAACATAAAAAATCCTCCTCATCTTAAAGAGGAAGCCAAGTTACCATTTTCCAAAAAGAAGTTGATTTTTTTTATAGTAATCAACTTTTTGGGAATAAAGATGGTGATTGATTTCCTCAACGTTCAAACTGGGGTCAGGCTCTGTACATGGTAGATTACTCAAAAAAATCAACTCCTTTGCATTAAATATGTTTGTCCACCTTCATTATCATACTCTGACAAACTGCGATTGTAAACAAAATGTGGTGAGTGAATTAGGAATGACTGTAAAGATGCTTTTATTGGCTTTTCGTTCTAATCACTACTATATTTTTCAGAAATGGATAGAGCCAATAGCCAAGGCACACCCCTACTAGGTTTAAGATTAAATCATCAATATCAAGGCTTCCTCGTTTCGTAAAAAATTGTAAACCCTCAATCATAGCAATTGAGAAAAAACTAATCGCAAGTAATGGTCTGATACCTTGCCTGTCTTTCGTATAACAATAATACATCCCAAATGGCAACTTTGTAAGCTTTCTTTCATACAATATTTTTGGGGTGAAAAAATGCCAAGAGTAAATTACCGAAGTTCAGACATTGACTTAATGGCAAGGATGATGAGAGCAGAAGCTGAAGGTGAAGGAAAGCAAGGAATGTTATATGTTGGGAATGTAATCGTTAATCGTCTTAAAGCAAATTGTTTAGACTTTAAAGGTTTAAGAACAATTCCACATGTTATTTTTCAAGTGCAAGGAGGAAATTATTCTTTCGAAGCTGTTCAAAAGGGGAATGTATTTTATCAAAGAGCGAGAACTGCTGAAAAAAGATTAGCAAAACAGACTCTGGATTATTGGGCACAACATCCAGGAAAATATGCCCTCTGGTATTTTAATCCATATGCTCCATGCCCTCCAACATGGTACGGTCAACCTTTTGCTGGTCAATATAAAAATCATTGTTATTATGAACCAAAAGCTGGAACATGTGCTGGTGTTTATAGCGGAGGTTAAGAATGGTAAAGTTAGCTTAACAAGCCCGTAAATAGAGTAGGCGCTCGAATGTATTCATGCGCCTACTCTATTTTCATTTATCCGGTTCAAATACAAAAGTTTTCGCTTTTCGTTGCAGTTGATCCCATTGTTGAAGGAAATTCTCCGGTGCTACGGGTGGACTATAGAGATATCCCTGCACGTGAGTACACTGTTCTCTCCGCAAAATATCCATTTGCTCTGTCGTTTCTACCCCTTCTGCAATTACATCAAGCTGCAAATGTTGCGCCATTGAAATGATGGTGGATACAATCGTATCATCCTGCCCATTTTCTGCGATATCTCTAATAAACGATTGGTCAATTTTCAGGCGGTGAATCGGAAGATGTTTTAGGTAATATAGGGATGAATACCCTGTTCCAAAATCATCTATGGCGATTTTACATCCCAAAGACTTTAGAGCTTGCAAGGTTTTTGATGCGTGTTCCATATTCATCATCATGCTTTCTGTAATCTCAAGCTCCAAATCCTCAGGTGGTAATCCTGTCTCATCCAGAATTCCTTTCACCGTTTCGATTAAGTCCTGCGAATAAAATTGGCGAGAGGACAGGTTTACGGCGATTTGAAGGAATGAAAGCCCAAGATCGTGCCACTCTTTTAATTGTCTACATGCTGTCCGAAGCACCCATTCACCAATTGGGATAATAAGCCCAGTGTTTTCGGCGATAGGGATAAATTCTGCTGGAGAAATGGAGCCATAGCTTGGATGGTGCCAACGAAGCAATGCCTCTACTCCTTGTATTTCACCAGTTACAATATCCACCTGGGGCTGATAGACGAGACGGAGTTCATTATTTTGTAAAGCATGATGCAAATGGTTTTCCAAAACAAGGCGATCGAATGCTTTGCCGTCCATAGATGGTTGGTACATTTGAAAAGGAACTTGTTGTTGTTGTGCTTCCATGAGCGCCATGTTCGCGTGTTGTAAAAACTCGTCCACTTCAATTCCATTGTTGGCATAGACAGTACAACCTATGGTCACAGACACGCTCAGGATGAGATTCTTAACCTGCATAGATTCGTTAATTTGCTTTTGAATTTGTTTGCACACCGCGACATACTCGTCTTCTTGATCCAAACCAGGGTAAATAATTGCAAATTCATCCCCAGTTAGACGTCCAACAAATACGGGGGATGGAAATAGTTCTCTTAGCCTGTTTGCAACCGACTTTAGAATCGAATCAGCAAAGGAGTGTCCAAGGGCCTCATTGATTTGTTTGAACCGATCGATATCGAGTATCAGTAGTGTAAATGGTTTGTTACTTTGCATTTCCTGCGTCAGTTTCTCTTTAATGTAACGAAGATTGGGTAGTTTTGTTAAATCATCGTGAAATGCCATGTATCGTAATTGTTCTTCAGCCTTTTTTTGATTCTCTTTCATTCTATTAAAATTTAATACCAATTCACCAATTTCATCCTTGCTAGTTATTTCAATCGGCTCTTGCGAATAGTTGCTACGGGCAATTAACTTTGCCTGTTCTGCTACTTGAAGAATGGGCTTCGTCAATTTTTTTGAAAACCATAGAATGACAATCACACCAGCAAGGAACGAGAATCCAAGAGTAATTAACAAGACATAAAGTACACGATTTGCTCCAGCGTTAAAGTCGACTAAATAGGCCCCGGCACATACAATCCAATCCCAATTTGGATCTTTTTCCGCATAGGTAATTTTTGGTTCATGCACATTAGGGTTATCGGGCAAGGGCCATTCATAAGTGGCAAACCCTCCACCATTGTTGGCTGCTTTTACAATTTCTTTGGTAGAATAAACACCGTCGGTTGTCTTTACATTCCATACATTCACCCCTTCAAAGTTTGGATGTGCGAGCTCAAGCCCTGCGGAATTAATAATGAATATAAAGCCGTGTTTTCCTAAGTTCAGGCGCGGATTGATAGGGCGATGCCCGTCCGCATCTTTTTCTCCCAAAATCGCTTCTTTGACTTGTTCCTGAGCGTCCTCCAATAAAACCTTTCCTTCTTTTACTTGTTTATCCAACGCTCCAATCATTTCAATGGTCATCCGTACATCGGTTTGCAGGCCTTCAGCGCCAAGAGTATTTAAACTATTTCTGGAAGATTGATAACCAATGATTCCAATTAATAGACTTGGTACTGCTAGAAATAGTAAGGACATAATTATTAATTTTATACGTATGGGCATTCTCCAAGAACCCCCCCTTAAAATGTATAATTGTTCCAACTAATTATATTGTAACTTGCAATTGAAATAGTACAATAGCTGTGATAACAAAAATACAAAAATATTGAAATTTTTCGCTTTTATTTAACTGTTGTCAAAAATTTGACCTTGGTCAATGTTAGAATCCTCGTTATGCATTAGTATAAAGGCAGAGGAAGAGAAAACAAAGTGGACTAAACAACTTCCACAAATGACGAGGAGGATTTTCTTATGAATCAAATTATTTCTATTAACAATAAAACAACACTTGGTGAACTTGTAACTTATTTCCCTGCCATTACTACACGCCTGAATGAACTGCATATAGACTATTGTTGCCAAGGGGATCGTGCACTTGAAGCCGTTATAGAAGAAGCGGGGCTAACACCGGATTTCGTTACTGAGCTACAGAACGCATACAACGACTTTTTAGCTTCACCAGACAAGGAACTGCCAGTAACTGAGTTATCAGACGAAGAACTCATCGATCTTATTCTTGAAATCCATCATCAACCAGAGCGTGTTTTATTAAAGGAATTAGATCAACTGCTAAATAAAATTTTGCTTGCCCACTATGACCATGACAAAGAACTAGTTTTAATGCTGCATAAAAACTTCAGTGAGTTAAAGATGGAGTTAGAGATACATTTCGCCAAAGAGGAAAAGGAACTCTTCCCGGCAATTCGCAAACTTAATAAAACGCCGGAGGAAAGGGAGGCAATCCGCTTAAACATTCTCGAATTAGAAGGTGACCACGATGGCGCCGGGGAGATTATTAAGCACTTAATCAAAGAAACGAACGATTTTACGCCACCGGAGTTTGCGTGCCCTACGATGAAAGCAGCCTATGCGAAACTTCATGAATTAGCAGATGATATTTTCCTTCATATTGTTAAGGAAAATAGCGTACTATTCAAGCGCTACGAATAAAAAGTAGGCAAGCACCCATAAATGTACTTGCACATAAATATATTAAAGATAAAAAGGCACAAGTGGTAGTTTGTGCCTTTTTCATGTGGTGCTTACATATTTAAGTGACATTTACCCCTAAATTATGGTAAACAATTAGGTATATTGTAGTATAATGAGTGAAAAGGTCAAATTTTGGAGTGATAAAATTGGCTTATACAGTACCAGAAACGATTCGTTCTTCAGCTACAACAGGAGAAAGATTACTTTTTCGGACGTTAAAAACTTATTTGCCTGATGATTATATCGTCTATTATGAGCCCGAAATTCACGGAAAGCGCCCAGATTTTGTTATTATTGGTCCAGACTTGGGGTTATTAGTGCTAGAGGTTAAGGATTATACAAAAAATACACTATTTCAATTAAATAGTGACGAATGGACGTTAGTGACATCTGCAGGTGAACAAACGAAAACGAAAAGCCCTGTAAAGCAAGCACGGGACTATATGTTTCATATTGTGAATGTACTAAAGAAGGATAAAAACCTAGTTCATTTAGAAGGAAAATATCAGTTTCAACTCAAGTTTCCTTGTGGGTTTGGCACCGTCTTTACTCGTCTTCACCAAAAAGATTTTATTGAAAACGGCCTGTATAGTGTAATTGAGCCGTCATTGTCCCTAACAAGAGACGAGATTGATCCTGAAAAAGAGGCTTTTTCCGAGGAAAACCTAATTGAAAAAATCACCAATATGTTTGTTGTACCATATAGATTGAGGGCACCATTAGTAAAAGAGGAAATTGATGCAATCCGATATCACCTTTTTCCAGAAGTTCGGATTAGTGCCGAGTTTAAAGAGCCCGTCCCATACCAAGATCAGTTGCTTTTGTCGCTGCACGATATTAAAGCAATGGATTTACACCAAGAAAACCTTGCCAAGCAGATTGGCGACAAAAATCGCCTAATCCGTGGTGTTGCTGGAAGCGGTAAAACCTTAATTCTAGCAAGCCGCGCAAAATTACTAGTGAAGGATCATCCAGACTGGAAAATCCTAATTTTATGTTATAATATCTCGCTTTCACGCAGCATTGAACAAATGATTTATCATATGATGAAGGAGCCTGACAGCCTTTTCGATTTTGATTTTACAAAAGAAGATTCAGATCTGGCATGTTCTAACCATAATATTTTGGTTCGAAATTTTCATGCATGGCTTAAACATGATTTGAAAATTACTGAGAGAGAGATTCCAGCGATTATTGAAAAAATTGAAAAGGGCGAAGCCATTCTGCCAATGTACGATGCAATTTTGATTGATGAAGGACAAGACTTTGAAGTAGAGTGGTTTCAGCTTGTAAGCAGCTTGCTTAATCCTGAAACAAAATCACTGCTTTTAGTAGAGGATCGAGCACAAGATATATATAAGCGGAAAAGAAGCTATCTTCAGGACACAGGACTAAGCTTTCAAGGGCGTTCCAAAATTTTAAGTATCAACTATCGGAATACTGCTCAAATCGTTACATTTGCCTGGGATTTTTATCAAAATAATTCTTCTTTACAAAATAAAGTTGTTTCGAAAGAATATGAGGGCGAAATCATTGCGCCGCAAAGTACTAGAAGAAAAGGCGTAGAGCCAGCGATTGTAAAAGCAGCCAGCTTTTTTAAAGAAGCAAAAATAGTCGCTAGGCAAATTCGAAAGCTTCATGAGCAGTACAAAGTTCCGCTTTCGGAAATGTTAATCCTTTACCGGGTCAAAAAAACGTACAATATGAGTTACATAGATGTATTGAAACGTGCCCTTGACGAAGAAGGCCTTCGGTATTATTGGCTAACAGAAAACAGTGAATCAAAACGAAATTTTGATAAGGATCAGGATACTGTGAAAATAAGTACAATTGAAAGCAGCAAAGGGTTGGACTTTCAAGCTGTGTTTATCGTTAATGTTGACAATATGCCATTTGCGCTAGTAGAAGATAAAGAGCGGGAAGCTTCATTATTGTATATTGGCATGACTAGAGCGAAAGAATTTTTGTGCTTGTCATATTCGGGGGAATCAGAGTTTACTGAATATTTTGATCGGATTTTGGAGCAAAGGAAAGAAGAGAAAAAGTCTAGTGAAAAAAGCAGTTGAAGTGTTATTTTAGTTCAGAGTTATTGTTAAAGATACAATATTACAGTTGGTAAATTTCTATAAAAAAGAGGTGCGAATAAAATGATAGAATATCATAAATTAGTCCGAGATTATATCCCTGAAATAATCCAAAAAGACGGGAAAGAAGCAATATCTAAAGTCCTGTCAGATGAAGAATATAAATCCGAACTTCAAAAAAAGCCCATGAAGAATTAGCAGAATATATGTCTGCGAAAACCGATAAGGAAAGCATTTTGAAAAGGTCATTTCGAATAAATCGACCGGTCTCTATTATGGATCTGACAAGAATCCGAATGCAGATGCTGTTTTTGCGTCCGTTGTAACATTAAGTATGAAAAGACATCTTGCAGCTTTTAAACAAAAGGCTTTTGACTTAATTATTATTGATGAATTTCATCATGCGGCAGCCAATACATATCAGCGGGTATTAGAATATTTTGAACCAGAGTTCTTGCTAGGAATTACAGCAACACCAGACCGTATGGATAATAAAGATATTTATGGAGTTTGTGATGGCAATGTTGCTTACCAAATGCATTTTACAGAAGCGATTGAAAAACAGTGGTTAGCACCGTTTAAATATTATGGTGTTTATGATGAAACAGATTATACAAAAGTGAAATGGATTGGCACAAAATACGATCGTGAAGAGCTATTAGCAGTCCAATTAAGAGAGGACATGGCCCAAAAAACATTGAAGGCTTGGGCACAGCATAAGCAAACAAGAACACTAGTTTTCTGTTCAAGTATAAAACAGGCTGCATTTCTATCAAATTTTTTTAACGGTCATGGATTCAAAACAATAGCACTACATTCAGGACAAATTGAAGTTAGTAGAAAAGATGCAATTTTTTTACTTGAAAATGGAGAAATAGATGCTATTTTTACAGTTGATCTTTTCAATGAAGGTATAGACATACCCGCGGTTGATACTTTGCTGATTGTGCGCCCAACGGAGTCATTGGCAGTGTTTACACAACAGGTAGGCCGTGGCCTTAGACGTCATCGTGATAAAACGTATTGCACCATTATAGATTTAATAGGAAACTATCGGAATGCGGATTTAAAGCTGAGCTTATTTGATACTAGTAGAAATGAAAAAAAGAAAGCAAAGTTGGTAGACCCAATCCCGCCAGAATTATGTGAAATCAATCTTGAGTTAAACGTTATTAATTTATTAAATGAGCTTGCACATAAACGGCAGCCGCGAAGAGAAAAGCTCCTATTTGCCTATCAAGAGTTAAAAGAAGAACTAGGTAGAAGGCCGTCCTATTTGGAATTACATTTAAATGGGAGTGCTGAATCAAAGGAGTACAAACAAGAATTCAAATCATACGTCAGCTTTCTTCATTGGGCGGAAGAATTATCTTATGAAGAAAACGAAGTCTATGAAAAGTGCAAATCATGGCTTGATGAAGTAGAATCAACAGGCATGAGCAAAAGCTATAAAAGGGTTGTTTTGCTGGCAATGGAGCAGAAAAGTGGCATTTGCCAATTACACCGGAACAAGTAGCATCTTTTTTTTAAGAGTATTACCAGCAGAAAAAATACCAGATGATCATCGAGTTTTCAAAAGAGAAGGATAAAGGTGCTTGGCTTAATGATGGGACGAAATTAATCAATCAAATTAAAGCTATGCCAATGACCAAATGGAGCGGGAGTTCGAAAGGATTAGTGGAATTTAAGGGGAATCAGTTTAGGCTAACGTTTGAAATTGATAAAGCTCATTGGGACATATTGTATCGTTTTACTAAAGAAATATGTGAATACAGGTTGCATGAGTATTTTGAGCGGAAGGGGAAAGGGTAGGAAGTTAAAAAGAAAAAGTATCGAAGTGCCAAGCACATCAATATTACAGGGCATTTTATAAATATATCGAACTATTGAACTATTGAATTTTTATTTTTATAAATTGCAACACTAGTGGAAAAAGATAAATAATGGAAAACCTATGACAGACGTTTGGATTCTGCCTCATGTATCCCCAATAGAAAAAGAATTTGGATATCATCCCACACAAAAACCCTTACAATTACTTGAGCGGATTATATTGAGTTGCGCAAAACCATATGATTTAGTTCTTGATCCATTTAATGGTAGTGGAACTACTTCAGTTGCAGCTATTAAAAATAATAGGAGATTTATTGGTATTGAGAATAATAAAAGCTTTTTTGAAATTAGTTCTGAACGTGTAGCTTTTTTACAAAAATAAATTCTTCTAATACAATATAACCCTTTTCATTTATTATTTGTGATTTATTTGTTTAAGTAAAAATGTTATGATATAGTAGAAATTTTGTTCGTATATTTAATAGTTTTTTTGAAGTATAAGGGAGAGAAATATAGTGGCAAAAGTAATAAAAAAAAAGTTAGCTCAGCCTTTCCTAAAGTGGGCGGGTGGAAAGCGTCAACTGCTTCCAGAGATTCGTAAGTATGTTCCTAAAAGAATTAATACTTACTATGAGCCTTTCATCGGGGCTGGAGCTGTCCTTTTTGACCTACAACCTAAGAAGGCTATTGTAAATGATATTAACGTTGAACTTGTTAATGTCTACAATGTTGTTAAAGATAAAGTAGACGAGCTTATTGAGGAATTAAAAATGCATGAGAATAGAAATGATAGTGAATATTTCTATACTATGCGGGATCTAGATAGAGATAAGAAAAAGTACAACCAACTTTCCCAAGTGGAAAGAGCAGCGAGAATGATTTATTTGAACAAAACATGCTATAATGGTCTGTTTAGAGTAAACAGTCAAGGCCAATTTAATGTTCCTTTTGGTAAGTACAAAAACCCTCAAATAGTAAATGAGATTGTTTTAAAGGCTGTTCATAATTATTTAAGATTAAATGATGTAACTATATGGAATAAAGATTTTTCAGAAGTTATTAATTCAGTTAAAAAGGGTGATTTTGTTTACTTTGACCCTCCATATGATCCAGTTTCAGACACATCTTCTTTTACTGGATACAGCTTGGCTGGATTTAATAGGGATGACCAACTCAGACTAAGAGATGTATGTGTAGAGTTGGATAAAAGAGGATGCAAATTCCTGTTAAGCAATTCTGCTACTGATTTTATTAAAGAAAAATATAATGAAAAAGGATTCCATGTTGAAATAGTATCGGCATCTAGACATATCAACTCAGTGGCTTCTAAGCGTGGAAAAATTGATGAAGTGCTGGTGATGAACTATGACCCAAACAAAAACGGATAAAGCCTAGGAAATATTGTTTGAACGACATAAGATATTACAAAAGGTGCAACAAAAAGGCTTTTTTGAAATTAAAGCTAGTGAAATAAAGCATGTAAGAGAGCCAAGGTTAATGGCTAAATTTGACCACTTCAGCCACTTACCAAAGTTATTTAAGGACAATGGGTTATCAATATTACCTATCTCACGGTCTAGCTATGTAATTGGTGAGTTTGATGTTTATGAGAAGGTAACTTATAATCCGAAAATAAAACCAATTCAAGTAGAGTTTCCTAATGACATAACAACTATAGACCCTACTAATCTATATTCAGAAAGCTCAGCTCTCCATTGTGCTCATGTTACTGGTATGATGGAAATGGTCATGGGTGAACTATCTATCCAGACTATCTCGGGAAGAATGTCATCAAAAGAATTTGATTTTAATATAAAAGCTAGAATAGGTACTGACTGCCTCATTAAAATTAAGAATTCTCAGATTGAAATTGATGGGGGATATGAGGGTCAAAGAAAATTTATGATAGTGGAAGCTAAAAATGAGACTGTTGATGATTTCCACGTTAGACAGCTTTATTATCCTTATCGCTTATGGCAAGAAAAGACCTTTAAACAAGTTAAGCCAGTCTTTTTCACATTCTCAAATGACATTTTTAGCTTTTTTGTTTATGAGTTTACTGACCCTTCTAGGTACAACTCATTAAGACTTATCGAGCAAAAAGATTTTATTATTGCTCATGAGGCCCTGAAATTTGATGATATTGTTGAGGTATTTCAATCGGTTAAAACTGTTCCAGAGCCAGAGTTGCCATTTCCACAAGCTGACTCTTTCACAAGGGTTGTTGACTTGTTAGGTTTGCTAGTTGAGAATGATTTGAGCAATGATGAGATTACATTAAATTATGCTTTTGACGAAAGACAAACAGGCTATTACACTAGGGCTGGAATGTATCTTGGTTTAATGGAAACTTACAAAGATGAAAATAAAAGGATTATGTTCAGACTAACCAGAGCTGGAAAAGAAATATTGAGACTCAAAACAAAAGATAAATTCTTGAGGTTGACAAGTTGTATTCTATCTCATGTACCATTCAGGTTGGTATTGGCTGAGTATTTTCAAAATGGTGCCCCCCAGAAAAGGCAAGGGTAATTGAAATAATGAAAAATTGTAATTTGTACAACGTCAAGAAGGAGAGCACTTTTTTTAGAAGATCGTCGACTGTTATAGGTCGGATAAACTGGATTTTAGACTTACCAGAAACCTACTAGTGTGCTGAAACTTTGTAATTTACGGAAATGACGCAATCCTAGGTATAAAGTTCAGTCTATTTATACCAACTTTCCAACCCTCCTTAAACGCAACTAAGTAGCTGTTTTTCGGTTCAATTTCAGTTGGAAAGTCCATATTTCGTATGATTCTTCAAAATATAACTCGGTAAATTTGTTTGGAACAATCCTATAGAAATATGCAATCTGATTTTTTATAGCATTTGTGCTTTTTATTTTGCGGATCAGTTGCTTGAATGAAGTGTTTGCTATGGCAAGCACTTTTCGGTTTCTTTGTTAAAAATATTTTTACAGGCAGCGATTGTAACCATTCTCCAAAATTCTTCAATCATTTTTGCATCATTGAAGAAAGTTTTGAACCATTGTACAAAAGACGTTGGAACGCAATCGCTTGTATATGTGTAATAATGGTTCCTGTCCCAAAAGGGATCCTTATTTTTAATTCAAAAAATATCAAAGCCGATGAAATTTTACCCGTCGTAAAATTTCATCGGCTTTTTCATCACAGAAGGGGTTTTGTCCCAGCCACTTTCATAGGAATTATTATCATATTTGATTACATTGTGTACCATTGGTAGCGGTTTTCTCACCCCTGCATGATGTACAATGACTTTGAATACCATCAGGATTATTGTTTGTAATACGATGAATAGTGGTGCCAAAATAACTATCAGGATAAAAAACATGTTCTTGATTCGGGTTTCTTTGTGAACAACTTGGACATGATTTATATCCGTCAATACGGATTGAAGTATCTAATGGTTTATGGCAATGCTTACAATTCATATGGGTACCACCTTTCAATAATATGGAAAACTATTAATATATTACACTAATCTTTTAGTAAATACTACTTGTTTGTGAATGTGTAATCGAGATGCTGGGAGAACCCTTTTGTTTGGCGCTACTCTTTTCCAGTAGATTCATTTTTACTAGGTTGTTCATTACGTTTATTTATATTTATTTGTTTAGTTTTTAAAAGATTATTAGTTTCATTATGGTGGTTCAGTTTTTCGCTTTTAGGTGGTTCATAATTAGGGAAACGATTAAACACGTAAAGATTGCTTGACTGGGAGCCGTTTTGTCTTTCTGTTTCGTAGATTGTTAAAATTCCTAGTTTTTTTGCTTTTCCAATCATACGTTTAAAAGTTGCGCGGGAAATGCCACTATCGTTGTATTGTTCATGAATTGCTTTTAAGATTGTGCCAATTTTGGCGTTCGAAACACTTGGGATTTTTGCCGAATAGCGAACAAGACGTTTTAAGCCGACAAGTTCAGCTTTTGTAAACGCCTGTTTATGCTCTAAATACCACATTTCCATATGGCGATTAAATTCTCCTAAACTTGTGAATTGTGAGTATTGCTGAAATCCTTCAATTTGACCTGATTTTATATTCATTTTTTTGCACCACCCTTTCACTAAAGAAATAGTGTGATAGGTGGGAAAAGGGAGAAAAAAATATTGCCAATATTTTAAATTTCTTGCAGGATATTCGTAATTTATGTCGAAAAAGATAAAGAGCATTGACACTGATGATCTCCAATTGACAAAAGAATACCTCGATTTAAAATTTGATTTTATGTTTAAGCAATTATTCGGACAGCCCAGTCGAAAACACATTACTATTGCCTTTTTGAATGATCTTTTAGGAAGAACAGATGATGATAAGATCACGGATTTAACATTTGAAAGCACTGAATATATTAAAGAGACGGAAGATGGAAAAACCGTCAGATTAGATTTTTCAGTATTGACGACTGCTGGTGAAAATATTAATGTTGAAGTTCAAGTTACGAATCAACATAATATGCAGGAGCGGACGCTTTTTTATTGGGCTAAAATGTTTTCAAATACCGTTCATTCTGGTCAATCCTATGTGTTGGCTAAACCTACGATAATGATCTCCATTTTAAACTATCCACTTTTTCCATCAGAAACAGATTCATTTCATTCGATTTTTCATATTAAAGAAGACACAGAACTTTTCAATTGGAGCCAGCATCTAGAGTTCCATGTATTTGATTTAGGTGCGTTCATGGTACAATGGAGAAAATACCGCCGGAAAATGAGAAGCCTAGAAAAAAGTGAAGAGTTGCCATGGCTAATGATGCTATCGGCAGCGGATTATCAAAAGAAAAAATTGGATGAAGCAAGGAAAAAAGAGTTGATGGACTTACTTAGTAATCTTGAAGGTGCGCAAAGGTTGGGGGAAGAAAGAGGAATTAAAGAAGGTAAAAAAGAGGTTGCCTTAAAAATGCTTGAAAAAGGTTATGATATTGCAACTATTGCAGAAATCACAGGTCTTAGTGAACAGGAAATTCTGCAGTTAATAAATCAAAATTAATTCAGAAAAGAAATGTCGAAGTGCCTAGTACTTCGACAAAATAAATTTTAATTTAAACGCTAAAAGTAGTGTGATTTTAATCCGGAAATCCACTGCTTTTGTATTTATGAATCTTTCACATTTAATATGTGAATTTCCACACTAGACTGCTCCGCCTTTTTTCTTTTGTTAAGCAATAGCTTTATACAACCCAATCCACCGAACAACGCACTTACACTGGAGAATAGAAAAGCGGAGAAATAGGAATTTGCATATTCGATAAGAAACCCTGTTATAATAGGTGAGACTAATTGCCCTGTGCTAAAAAATACTGTCACGAATCCCATGGCGATTGTTATGTATTTTGGATGAATATATTCAATCACCGTAGCATTTATAATCGTTGGAACACCCCAAAGGGTCACGCCATATACAGCAGTAATTAAAAATAGTAGCACACTGTTTTCTGAGAAACTTAATGAGAGAAGAAGGAAACTTTGTGAAAAAAATACAATCATTAAAGTAAACATACGGCCTACACGATCGGAAAGGCTCCCCCAAATAAAACCACTGATGATACTAGTGATACCTGCAATCGCAAAAAATGTACCTGCCGCTTCATTTGTAAATCCTACATCAACAATAAGATAATCTACAAGAAAGGTCGAAAAAACTAAATAACTCATGCCCCAAGTAAAATAAATAAATCCTAGGAACCATATTGTTTTATTTTGATAAATAGTCGTTTCTTCACTGGCACCTGGTTGTTCCTTTATTAATAAAGCTTCTTGTCCTTTAACAATTGGCTTAAGGTTGAGATCCTCTGGTCTGTTTTTCAAGAATAATACGTTTAATAGAGTAATTAAAATTATAAGGGATGCAAGTAAATACCAGCCTATTCTCCAACCGTTATCCCCTGTTTGTTGAATAAGCATAGGCATTGTTAAGCCGCTAAAAACAATCCCAATCCCTGAACCACCCATAGCGATTCCTAGCGCCATGCCTCTACTTTTGCTTGCAAACCAATGACCGAGAAGTCCTAATGATGGCACGTAGGCTCCACCTGTTCCTAGACCAATAATCAAGCAGCCTAGAAAGGTGATATAGAAGTTTGAAGAATTTGCTGTCAGTACCATTCCTAACGCTATAAAGAATAATGAAAAAACAATGACTTTTTTTGCCTTGAATCGTATGACAAAATATCCAGCAACAATGACGGCGATAAAGTATCCTAAAAAAATGGAAGAAGCAAGATAGCCTGTTTCTTTGTAATCTAAGTGAAGGCCAGTTTTCATAAATGGAAGAATAGCACCAAATGAAAAGCGACCAAATCCGAGCGATGCTAAAACACAACATGTAATTAAAGTTAAAATGAACCAACCTTTATGAATATTTTTCATAACATTCACCCCTCTTAATTTTTTGATTATTCAAAATATTAACATTCTAAATTTTACATAAGCTTGATGGAATTGTAAAATAAAAAAGAATTGTACTTTATTTGAAAATGCAAGTGCTTATTTCTCTTTTGGTTTTTAATTCCGATAAATCTCATCAAGATAATTGACTAATATTAAAAAGCTTGTTAAAATAAACTCGACTGATTAATCAATCAAGGGGGTGAACGTTATTTCTGTTAAAGATCAAACTTCTGATCGAAGAAGCCAAATTCTTGAGGTAGCTTTGAAATTGTTTGCTACGCAAGGCTATCATAAAACGAAAGTTTCTGATATCGTTCATGCCGCAGGTGTCGCGCAAGGTACTTTTTATTGGTATTTTACAAGCAAAGAAGCTATTGCTTTAGAAATTATCAATAACGGACAAACTAATCTTATCGCTGTGATTTCTCAAGGTTATCGGGAGTCAAAGGGAACTGTTCAAGAAGTAGTAAAGGCGTCAGAAAAATTATTTGCAGATTTATTTACATACTCACAGCAAAATAGTTATTTTATGAAACTTTTATTAAAAGGAATAGGGACTGAGGATACCGTTCAATCCGCCATCCTAGAATCGCGACAAAAACTTGAAGAAGCGTTTCAAAACAATATTCAAAGGGCAACGGAGCTTGGGATTTTGCCAAAAAAAGACCCAGCCATTCAATCAGCGCTGTTGGTGAGTCTAATGGAAGGAATGTTAGAAAGGTGGTTATTCCGTCCACAGCTTAAGCATTCGAGTCTACAAAAGAAATCTGCGCAAGAACTTGCACAGGAAGTTGTAAAATTTGAGTTTTTTGGACTTTTAGGAATGTAAAAAAGAAAAAAGAAGGGGATTACGATGAATAAGAAAAAATCATTTTTTACGCTATTACTTGTATTAATGTTGAGTTTTATCATTAGCGCTTGTGGCGCGAACAATGGAACAAAAGAGCAAAAGGCGGGGGAAACTCCAACAACGAAAGAAGATACACAAGATGAAACAACTCTACTTGATGAAATTAAAGACCGCGGCATCCTGAAAGTGGGCTTAATGGGAACATACCGCCCTTACAATTTCTTGAATGAGAAAAAAGAAATGGATGGTTTTGATGCTGATATAGCGAAGGAAGTAGCGAAACGCTTAGGGGTAGAAGTTGAGTTTGTTGCTCAAGAATTTTCTGGTATGATTGCTGGCTTACAAGCCGAAAAATTCGATGTTGTGATTAGTCAAATGACGATTACTGATGAGCGAAAAGAACAAATGGACTTTTCTGATCCGTATATTACAAACCAAGTAAAAGTAATTGTCCATGAAAGCAATGACACGATAAAATCTGTAGAAGATTTTAAAGGTAAAAATATTGGTGTTGGTTTAGGAACAAATGATGAAACATATTTACGCACGAAATTAATGCCTGAAGTCGGTAAATTCAATATTATGACATATAATGATGTCATTACTACATTAAAAGATCTTGATGCTGGGCGCGTCGATGCAACAATCAACAATATCTATGCTATTAAACCAGTCGTTGAGCAAAATGGTTTTAAAATCAAAGCAGTTGGAGAAGCGATTAAATCCGACCGAGCAGGGATTGCTACTCGTAAAGGGAATGAAGAGCTTGTCAATGAATTAAACCGTATTCTCGCTGAAATGAAGGAAGACGGTACGTACAATGAAATTTTTGTAAAATGGTTTGAGGAAGAACCTCAAAGCTAGGAAAGGACACCAACTGAAAAATGGATGTTGTAATTGATAATTTGCCATTTTTATTCCAAGGAGCGTATTATACGCTCCTAATTACGATTGTATCGATGTTTTTTGGGTCAATCATTGCTGTGTTTGTGGCTGTAGCTAGGCTGAAAGGGAATCGACCGATACGCTGGCTTGCACGGGCATATGTGTCAGCTATACGCGGTACCCCAACCTTAGTTCAGATTATTATTGTTTATTATGGGTTAGTTGAATATGGGATTAAGTTTCAGCCACTGACAGCTGCGATTATTGCCCTCAGCATAAGTATTGGTGCCTATTTATCTGAAACGTTACGCGGGGCTTTACAGTCAATTCCAAAGGGGCAAATGGAAGCTGCTTATGCCTCGGGCATGACCACTTTTCAAACGATGCAGAGGATCATTTTTCCGCAGGCGATTCGCATTGCGATTCCACCAGCTGGAAATACATTTATTGGAATGTTAAAAGAAACATCACTTGTATCTGTCATCACAGTTACCGAATTATTGCGATCAGCGGAGTTATTAATTGCTCAATATTATATTTATATGCCAATTTATCTCTCAATCGCGCTTATGTACTGGATCATGAGTACAGGCTTTTCTTTTTTATTAGAAAGATGGGAGAAACGTTTATCAATCTATTTATAAGTTGGGGGATTACATGATTCAAATTAATTATTTATCAAAAAGCTTCCAAGAGTTAGAAGTTTTAAAAAATATTAATCTACATGTAAATACGGGTGAAGTCGTTGCTATTCTAGGTCCTAGTGGCTCAGGAAAAAGCACATTGCTCCGCTGTCTGAACGGTCTTGAAGAAATGACAAAGGGAAGAATCGAAGTGGCGGGAGCTGTGATTGATTGTGAACAAAGTAAGAAAGTGCAATCAAAAGCAATTCGCCAGATTCGCTTGCAGACCGGGATGGTTTTTCAACAGTTTAATTTATATCCACATAAAACCGCACTAGAAAACGTAACGGAAGCCTTATTGGTTGTAAGAAAGTGGACAAAAGAAAAGGCCATTGAGAAAGGGGAAATGTTGTTAGCCCGTGTGGGATTACTTGAAAAAAAAGATGTGTACCCATCGCGTTTATCCGGCGGTCAACAACAAAGGGTAGCGATTGCCCGCGCCTTGGCAGCGGAGCCAGCAGTTATGCTTTTTGATGAACCAACATCTGCTCTTGATCCAGAATTAGTTGGCGAGGTGCTAGCTGTTATGAAGGAACTTGCCAAGGAAGGTATGACGATGCTTATAGTAACGCACGAAATGGAATTTGCTCAGGAAGTAGCAGATCGGATTATTTTTATGGATGGTGGAAACATTGTCGAACAAGGTACCCCTGAGGAATTTTTCAACAATACGCAAACAGAACGTGCACAAAAATTTTTGAAAAAGATCGGGAACTATGATTGAACATTCATACCCATGAATGAAAATTCTATTTTTACAAAGAAAAGAGGATATTGCAAAAATGATAGTAAAAACGAAGTGGAATGGCCAACGCGCCTTTACGGCTGTTGGTGACTCAGGATATGAAATTAAAATGGATGCCACAGAAGCGTACGGTGGTGAAGGGAAGGGAGTCACACCAACCGAAATGCTTTTAGCCTCCTTGGCAGGATGTATTGGCATTGACGTTACGATGATTCTGAGACATTACCTAGACTCAATTGAAAGTCTAGAAATTGAAACAAATGGCACAAGGAAAGAGGATTTACCAACAGGATTTACAGCAATTACTGTAACCTTCCACATTGATGGCAATATTGATAGCAAGAAAATATGGAGAGCGATTAATTTAGGAAAGCAAAAATATTGTGCTGTTTCTGATTCACTTAAAGCTGATATAACATTCCGCCTTGTATTAAATGGAGTAGAGGATAATGACCCGACGTCTGAGGAATAAGCTTGAGCAAGTTAGGTAGCATCATTGAGTTTTAGCTTATTAATAATGGTTGCTAAATCTGTCTAAGGTTTACATACAATAAAGAAAAGTTTATACTAATAAAAAATAATATCGATCTATCTTCAGGGCAGGGTGTAATTCCCGACCGGCGGTATGGAAGGTAACTTCTTAAGCCCGCGAGCCTTTTTGGCATGATTTGGTGAGATTCCGAAGCCGACAGTATAGTCTGGATGGGAGAAGATGGAGGTTTGAGCGTTTATATCAATTTTTTGTGATTGAATAAGCGTTTGTTTGCCTATATGTATTCACATATTCTCCCACTCAATCGATTTTGGGTGGGTTTTTATATAGGGCAAATCTCTTTCTGCTAGTTAGATCGGAGAAATGGGAGAGAACAAATGAATAAAAGTAGTCAAAAAATTCGTCAAACCGTAACAGTAGCAGTTTTGTCTAGCATTGCATATCTACTAATGATGCTGAATTTTCCGTTGCCAGGATTGCCGCCATTTTTAAAAATTGATTTTAGTGAAGTACCAGCATTACTCGCAACAATTGTATTTGGTCCTGTTGCTGGCATCACTGTTGAAGCAATTAAAAATATTTTGCACTATATTATTCAAGGTGCGATGACGGGAGTTCCAATTGACCAAGCAGCAAATTTTGTGGCGGGACTTTTATTTATTTTACCTGCTTCATTTTTATACAAAAGGATTCACTCTACAAAAGGATTAACAATCGGTTTATTAATAGGCACAATCACAATGACAATCATGATGAGCATTCTTAATTACTTTCTGATCCTACCAGCTTATACATTTTTCCTGAATGCACCAGCAATGTCAAGTGCAGAAGCAAAAGGGTTAATTGTAGTAGGTATTATGCCGTTTAATTTAATAAAAGGAATTGTAATTACATTATTATTCACGGTGCTTTTTGCGAAGTTAAAGCCATGGTTACGGACTTACGAAAAATCAATTGCAGCATAAAAATATAGAAACAGGCGAACTCATTCCCAGTTCGCCTGTTTATTCTTATAATGCTTCTTTAATCACTTTTTTGTAATAGCGGACTGAAAGTAATCCGAAAATAGAGTACAGTGCTGTATATAAAATCATGACTATAATCATTGGTGTCCAAAGTTCAGTGCCAAAAAGAAACCAGCCAGATTGAACGGCGAAATAACTATGGCATAATCCGATAATTAATGGGATACCGAAGTTAAATAGCTGTTTAGCTTTTACTCCTTTTAAAAGGTCAGCTTGTGTGAATCCGAGTTTTCGCAAAATCGTGTAATTTGGCTTTTCCTCTTCACATTCACCCATTTGTTTAAAATATAAAATGCAGCCAGATGTTATTAAGAAGGTTAATCCTAAAAAGCCGACGATAAACATAATGAGCCCCATGTTTTTCTTTTGTATATTGCTTATTTCGAGTCTTGAATCATTGGTTCTCGTATTTGCAAAGTCCATTTCTTGAAAAATTAAATTAGCTTTTTCAAGACTATTTACCTCTTTTATATCGACTCCAATAAATATTGAAGCTTCTTTTTGAATCGCGGGATCGATGTCTGCTTTTAGTTGTGTAAAGATTGCGTCATCGACAATGGCAACGGGAAAACCTCCATTTGTAAAATACCACGAAACAATATGCTTTTTTTCTAAGCCGATATACTTTAATGGAAATTGTTGATTTTTCCCTTTTAATTCAATCTGTCCAGAGTCTTTTATTGCCATAAATTTTTGCAGTAAGTCGTTAAAACCTGTAAAAACTGTTTCCTCTGGATGTACATCTATGCCTGGAATCGCCTTGTCATTAATAACGGCAATAGTTGCATCACTGGGGTCAAAGTGTAATCCTTGTATGTTTACACCTAAAATATTTGTTAAATTGGCTTTAGATTGGATGACTTCAATCTGTCTTTCTACATAGTTTATTTGCTGTTTTTCTAACATTTTTGTAAATTGTTCTGCCTCTTTCATATTTGCAAATGAAAAATCCCCTGCAACTTGGTTTTCCGCTGTTTTTTCTGCGGAATAATAGGAAATATAGCTTAACGATAATAAGCTGATGGCTAGGGCAGATACTGTTGTAATAATCGTTAATAATAACGCACTTGCTTTCATCCGAAACATAATCGTAGAAAGCGACAAAACCTCATGAATCTTTAAATAGCCATTTTTCTTTTTTCGTACAAGATGAAAGATAAAGCTAACGGAGCCTTTGTAAAATAAGTAGGTTCCGATAATCACTGATGCGAGAATAAATAACATCGCGCCGAATAACTCAAGCATTGTTGTAAAGCTGCCTCCAAATAATTTTGAAGATACATAATAGCCAACTATAATCAAAGCCATTCCAGCAATTCCGATGAACATTTCAAACGATGATAATTTTTTAGCCTTATGCTCTGTTGTAGAGAGGAGGCGGAATAACGATAATATGCTTTGTTTCTTTATAAAAAAGTAATTCATCATTAAAATAACAAGGTAGATAACCGTAAACATCGTAATAGTTTGGACTAAAGCCTGATTTGAGAAATGAAGCGTTGCAATTGTATCCACTTTTGTTATTTTAAATAAAATCATCATGAGTAACTTTGAAGTCGAGAATCCAATCAATATTCCAATTAATAGGGAACTGAAGTAAAGGATTAAGTTTTCCGCACTAAGTATGCGGAAAATTCGTCCTTTTGTCATCCCGATCAATTGGAGTAAACCAATTTCTTTGCTGCGTCGTTTTAAAAAGATTGTATTGGCATACAGAACAAAGATAGCCACAATGGTGACAAGCAGGATGGAAGCCGTTCGAATAGCGGCCGCTCCTTTGATAGTTCCTTTTGTTGCATCCATTGCTGGATCATATTGCAAGGTGACGAACGCAAAATAAAGAGCAACGCTAAAAAGCAATGCAAATACATATAAATAATAGTTTTTAAAATTCTTCCGTAAGTTGCGGAGGATTAACTGGTTTATGCTCATTTTGATTGCACCCCACCGAGCACTGCTTGAGTTTTTATGATGTCATTAAAAAACACCTGTCTTGCTTCTTCTCCTTTGTTTAACATTGTGTAAATTTGCCCGTCTTTAATAAAAATGGCTCTGCTAGAGTAGCTGGCAGCGACCGCATCATGTGTAACCATCACAATTGTTGCCTGACGTTTTTCATTTAACTCGTTTAGTTTGTTAAGTAAGTCAGAAGCAGACTTTGAATCAAGTGCCCCAGTTGGTTCATCGGCGAAGATGATGCTTGGCTCATGAATGAAGGCGCGGGCGGCTGATGTCCGCTGTTTTTGACCACCAGAAATTTCATTTGGGTATTTGTCTTTAATTTCATAAATACCGAGTTCTTCTGCAATTGCCTGAAATTTACGCTGTGCTTCTTGTTTTGAGGTATTAGAAATCGATAATGGCAAAAGGATATTTTCTTTTACCGTCAATGTGTCAAGCAAATTATATTCTTGAAAAATAAAGCCTAAATAATTTTTTCGAAATTCAGCTAGTTCTTTTTCTTTCATAGCTGTCATTTCTTTTTCCTCAATTTTGATGGAACCGCTGCTTGCTTTGTCAATTGAGGAGAGGACATTGAGCAAAGTTGTTTTTCCAGAGCCTGATGCGCCCATGATGCTGACAAATTCACCTTTCTCAATGCGAATGTCAAGTCCTTTCAGTACTTCTTGTTTATTAAACTTGTTGCCGTAGCTTTTATGAATTTTTGTAGCTTCTAACACTGTCATTTAATTCACACTCCTTGAGTTTATTATAAGGGGCTCTTGCATCTTTCTCCTTCGATTCATCTAACAAATGATAAAAGCATGTGACATTTTTGTCACATGCCGCTGATCTTGTTGAAATCATTTCTTTTTGGAAAGGCTAGCGTAAAGGTTGTGCCTTCTCCTAATTTTGAGTGAACTTGAATCCTGATAAGCAGCGATTTTGCCGCTTTTTTTGCTAAATATAAACCCATTCCTGTTGCTGCTTCGTCTTGATGCATCGTAGTAGATGTAAAGCCTTTATCAAAAATGCGCGGTAAATCTTTCGAGTCAATACCGCGTCCATAATCAGTCACTGTTACGATTGTTTGCTGATTCTGATGAAAAGATTTAATCATGATGTCACATTTTTCACTGTATTTCACTGCGTTTGTTAACAGCTGTCTGATAATAAAAGCGAGCCATTTGCCGTCACTTATGACAGAAGGGGTTGTTAAATCAACGTCAAAGCCTATTCCTTTTTGGATGCACCATGACTGCAATTCCTTGAATTCTTTAAACAGCAATGATTTTAAGTCAATATTTTCAATAAAAAGGTCGTTTTCAATAGATGGAATTCGCTTTTGGTGAAGTTGCTGGTCAAGGAGATGATGAATTCTTAGCCATTCAAGTCCTAGCTTATTTTTCACAGGTCCATCGTCCATGCTGTCAATCATCAAACGCATCGCCGTTAAAGGGGTCTTCACTTCATGAATCCAAGCTAATAGCTCATCTTTTTCTTCCTCCAAGGCAATCTGATTTTTGGTGTTTTCTTGTTTTAGAAGCTCTGTTTGTTTTGTAATTCTATGTTCGATTATTTTTTCAAAAGGGCTTTCCGCGTCGACGATGGTTGTTAAGTCAAGATTGTTTTCCCATTCAAGCAGGCTTTGATAGAATTTTGTTTCGTGCTTATAGCGTATCATTAAGAAAATAATAAAAATGGCCAATGATAAATAGACAATGTAGAGAAGGGGCCTAAAAGGAATGGCAGCATCGAGATAGGAGACAAGGATAATCAAACACTGCAGTGATAAAAAAAGAATGATCCAGCTCCGTCTTTCAATTAGAAAGTTTTTTATCATAGAACTGAATCCCCTTCCACAGCGATGTAGCCTTGTCCCACCTTTGTTTCAATAAAACGTCCTAATCCAAGCTCATCTAGCTTTTTTCTTAAGCGATTAACATTGACGGTTAAAGTATTGTCGCTGACAAAGCGTTCATCATTCCAAAGGCTTTTGATGATTTCCTCTCTACTAATGATTTTATTTTTATGTTC
The DNA here is from genome assembly GCA_012842745.1 of Bacillus sp. (in: firmicutes). Taxonomy (NCBI): domain Bacteria; kingdom Bacillati; phylum Bacillota; class Bacilli; order Caryophanales; family Bacillaceae; genus Bacillus; species Bacillus sp. (in: firmicutes). The sequence goes on from DUSF01000056.1 coordinate 258,444, forward strand.
AATCAGGTTTTTCAATATTAAGATTTCATTTTTCGTTAGTTCAATCGAACCGGCATCATTGGTAATTGTATTTTTTAAATAATCGACCGTCGCCCCACACCATGTCTTGACCTCCATTTGTTCTGCCGTATTGTAATTGTAGACGCGGCGCAGAATCGCTTGTATTTTTGCAATAAGAACATCAAAATGAAACGGTTTTTGTATGTAATCATCGGCGCCAAGCTGCATCGACATAACGATATCGGTAGGATGATCACGGGATGATAGAAAGATGATCGGGATTTTTGAATGTGAACGTATCATTCTGCACCAATGAAAGCCATCATACTTTGGCAATTGAATATCAATAATTACTAAATCAGGTTTGATTGCTGTAAAATCTTTCATCACTTTACTAAAATCGGTTATTCCATATACATCATAAGACCAGCTAGTTAACCGCTCTTTGACTTCATTAAAAAGACTTTTATCATCTTCAATAAGGAGAAGTTTTATCAATAGTTTCACCACATTTTATTTAGTATCGTCCTAAATTTTACAGAAAAACCATCCTTTATGCTAGAGGATTTTGTGGTTGGAATAAGGAACCTGTTCTTTGCGCCTAAGTCTACATTCCGTGCTTAGCTAATTGGATAAGTTATTTGTAAATTTTTGTTTAAAATTATTTGCTGATATATAATGGATATTGAGTAAATTCTATCCTTCAAGGAGGATTAAAAATGGGTAAATTAGCTGGTAAAGTTGCCGTTATCACTGGTGGAGCGCGTGGATAAAATGCAAAATTCATAAAACATGACGTTACAAATGCAGCCGATTGGGAACAGGTCATTGCTGAATTTGCTAAATACATACCGTTTAGAAGGGTTGCAAAATCAGAAGAGGTTACGAATATTGTTTTATTCCTTGCCTCTGATGAATCCAGTTATTGTACAGGTTCTGAATTTGTGGCGGACGGAGGAATAACGGCACAATAATTAGAGGGGGAAATCTAATGGAAAAGGCATTGGTTTTAGGAGCATCTGGTGGAATGGGGTCTTCAATTGTAAAGGAGTTGGCGCAAAGAGGGATTGATACAATCGCTTTTGCCCGCGGAAAAGAAAAACTAGATAAACTTTTTCAAAATGAAGAAAAAGTCACTATTTGGCCCGGGGATATATTTGAGTTAGAAAATTTGAAAAAAGCAGCCTCTGGTGTTGATGTTGTATTTCATGCAATGAATATTCCTTATCCGGAGTGGGAGGGGAAACTCCCGGTATTGGTGAAAAATATTATTGAGGCATCTAAGGATGCCAATGCAAAGCTTGTTTTAGTTGACAATATATATGCTTACGGAAGAAACCCTGGAACATTAGTTACCGAGGAAACGCCGAAAAATCCTCATACGAAAAAAGGAAAAATTCGTTTGCAGCTTGAAGCAATGGTTAAGAATTCAAATGTGCCATACATTATTGCTCATTTTCCAGATTTCTATGGCCCCAATGCGACTAATACTATCCTAAACTATACTTTTGAAGGTGTAATAAAAAATAAAAGATCAATGTTTGTAGGAGATTTGAAGGTAGCAAGAGAATATATTTTTACACCTGATGGGGCAAAAGCTTTAGTGGAATTAGCATTAATGGAGTCAGCGTATGGACAAAACTGGAATATACCGGGTAGTGGCGTTATTACAGGAGATGAAATTATAGCTATCTTACGGGAACATACCGGCTATAACAAAAAAGTAGGAACGGTTACAAAGGGGATGGTAAAGTTCCTAGGTATGTTTGATAAGATGATGCGTGAAGTGGTAGAGATGTTGTATTTAACGGAAGACCCCATTGTCTTGAACGGCGCCAAGCTTGAACAGGCTATTAAAACAATACCGAGAACCCCATATAAAGAAGGGATTAAACAAACAATAGACTATATGCGTAATAATCTTGGGAGGTCCTAATTTTTTCCGCAACGCAAAAAAGGTGAAGCACAAAAAAGAAGGGATTCATCCTTCTTTTATTTTTTATATGAAAAATTGTTGTTTATTCATTTTGAATTAACGGCAACGTGATTTGAAAGGTTGTTACGTCTTCATTTGAAAAGCAATGAATTTTTCCTTTATGATTTTCTACGATATTTTTGCACACAAATAAACCAATGCCTGTGCCTAACTTCTTTGTAGTGTAAAATGGTTCGAAAACAAGCTTTATTGCATCGGAATTTATGGATGCACCATTATTCGAGATTTTAATCTTAATATGATTAAAGTCTACTTCTGCATCGATGTTAATCCTTTTTTGTTTTATTTCTTCTTCTCTTACAGCATCAATTGCATTCGACAATAGGTTTAAAAAAACCTGTTTTAACTCGTTTCGATCACCACTTACCTCTGCTGTTGCATTTATTCTTGAGTAAACTTGTATATTACTGTCGACAATGCTCGGGTATAAGAAATCGACCATTTCCTCTATTAATTCTTTAATGTTTATCTCTCTAATTTTACTTTCACTTATTATGTTTAACTTTGACGTATGTAGGAACTGCGTAATTCTAAACTTTAGTTGGTCGAGTTCATTACTAATAATATCTAAATAAGGCAACGTAGGGTGTTCGTTCTTTAATAGTTTTACAAATCCTAATACAGAGGTAAGGGGGTTTCGAAACTCATGAACAAAACTAGAAGACATTTGTCCAAGGATAGCTAATCTGTCTTTGTGTGATTCCGTGATAAATAGATTTTTTTCTTGTAATTTTAAATCTTTTAATTCGGTATACTTTAACACAGCATAATAACAAAATATATCAAACTGGCTATTTATTAAGTCAATGACTGGTTGCAGTTCTTCTAATAAGATTCCAGAATGATTAATACGATTTATCATGATACTTCTCCCAAGATTGACATTATAAACAAACTCGCCAATATTGATATTAGCGTCCACCCGTTCTTGTGCTATCTTGTAAGCCAATAATTTAATATCATTCTCCGAGAATTTGTGAAAAATTGATTTTGTTATCAATTGATACATTAACAAACCATTCTGTCTTATTAGTTCTTTATCTTTATTATGTTGAACTCTTATTTGCTTTTCCCATAAATTTAAAAAATTATTTTCATTCTCTCTGAGAAATTGGCCTAATTTTTTATATCCATTATCTGTTTGTACATTTGATTTCATAAATAGCCTACTTTCTAAAAATTTTAAAAAGCAATACATAGCTAGCACCTGTTGGTGTATTTCTTTATGATACAATTATAATGGCAACAGGAAAAAAACTCTATTAAATATATTATTAGGAATGTTAAAAAGCAAAGTGGAAAAAAGTGATATAATATTATTATGCCTATGTTAAAATGAGAATTCTCCCCTGCAAAAGGGGAGACGCCCGTTTATTTAATTTTCAAATCATCAACTTGTTTTCTGCTCGGGAAAAATAATTGTCCTTCTGCTGCGACTGCTTCTTTTGCGGTTATATGATCAGGTTCTAGGCAATAAACGATTGTTTTGCTACCGAGGGATGAACGATATGAGTCTACATATTTTTGGGAAAGCTCTCGTTCAAAATAACCAGGAACAAACTTATTTAACATTGCTTGTAATGCAGCCGTTCTTTCCTCAAGGCAATCTACTAATTTTAGCTTACCAAAAACCATGACGCTAGTATAAGCTGTACCGATATTTGCTGGTTCTGGTTTAGCAATTATTCCTTTGTCCTCTGAAACGGTAAAGCAGACGCGATTGCTCGTTTCGATGGCATCAGCCTTGCGTCCTTGTTCGCTGCCATGAAAATAAACTTTTCTGTCTTTCCACACATAGTTTAATGGGACAACATACGTGCCTTCCTCATCGTGTAAGCCCAAGTAGCCAACCATTGCTGTTGATAACAAGTCATTCATTCTGTTTTCATCTTTTATTTCTTTTAAAGTTCTTCGCATTGCTCTGTAATTCATTTTTTATCCCTTCTTTCAATATTCACTATACAAAAAAATGGTAAAATAAGAAATAGATATAGGGGGTTTTTGTTTTAATTAGAAATAGTAGGCTTTTTCACATTCGTTTGTAACTTTTAGAGAATTTTTAACGTCAATGTTTTTAATAATCTCACGAAAAAAGAAAGGGTGCTTTGTATGGGCGTGAAGTTGAGGAGTATAGTATTGCTGTTAGGACTGTCCTTATTAGCAAGCAATACTGTGTCTGCAAATGAACAGCCGGTAGTTATACAAGAGAACATCGCAGAAAAGAAAAATGAATATTTACACTTTACACCAGTTACATTGGAGTCGCTATCAGAAGCTGAAAAGGCATTTGTTGAGCATTACAAATTTGAAAAGGGCGTTCATCGAAAAGATACATTGTATTTGATTTCCCTTGGAGAAAAACCAAATCCAGGTTATCAACTGGAGTTTGTTAAAAGCGAAACAACTTGGGAGCAGGAGCAAATTTTTGTTAGACAACTTTTACCGAAGGAAGGCTATATGTATCCGCAGGTTATTCATTATCCATATATAATCGGACGCTTGCAGCTACCTTCTAAATATATGACAATCAATGTGATTGACATTGACTCTGGTGAGGAAATTTTTCAAAAAGAACAAATAGTCCAACCAATAGATAATAAAGCAATCAAAGTCTATATAAATGGAAGGATGCAAGTATTTGATCAACCTCCGCTTTTGAAGGATGGTCGGACAATGGTGCCATTAAGAGGGATTTTCGAATCATTAGGGGCACAAGTTCAATATGATGAAACTACAGGAATGATTACAGCTACTAAAGAAAAGCTTATAATAAAATTGAAAGTTTTCTCTAAGGAAGTAAATGTAAATGGACAAACAAAAATAATTGATGCTGCACCTTTTGCACAGAATGGTCGCGCATTGGTCCCTTTACGTTTTATAGGAGAAACCTTAGGGGAAAATGTAAAATGGGATGCGGAACAAAATACGGTCTATATTGTAGCTAGAAAATGATAAAGAGACCAATTCGTACCCGATTTCACGCTGAGAACCTGATTTCGGTCACCAGTGCGCTTGTTTAGTGCCCGTATGAAGTAAAACGTATGAACCGCAGTCATCAGCCCGCCTATCTTGCACTCTTTTTCGGTAGCTACGCACAGACAGGGCATACCGCTGATTACAACAGAATACAGAAAAAAGGTAAGGAGACCATAAAAGGCTCCTTATCCTCTTATTTAGTAACCCGATTGTTCCGATGTTAAGTTATCAAGCATTGTATAATTTTCGCGTTGCAAAGGCTTTTCTGCTGGGCCTTCGATAACTTCCCCGGTGTAAGAAAATCTAGAGCCGTGGCATGGGCAATCCCATGAGCGGTCACCATCATTCCAATTTACTTCACAGCCAACATGTGTACATGTTGTATCGACAATATGGAGTTTTCCTTCAAGGTCCTTGTAGGCACCTTTACGGGTGCCATTAATCATGACAACGGCACCTTCATCATTTTTCAAGTCTTCTGTTTTCTTGTCTACAATCCCCAGTTTTCCTTTGAGTAAATGCTTGGCAACATCGGCATTTTCAACAAAAAACTTTTTCAAGCTTGGATCTGCATAAAAACGTGAAGGGGTATAGATGCCTTTGTAAGGGTTATCCTTATTTAACGCAATATCCCGCATAAGCAGGGCTGCTGCTGTTCCATTCGTCATTCCCCATTTCCGATAACCTGTTGCAATTAATATATTTGGTTGAGCTTTCGTTATCTCACCGACATATGGCATTTTATCAAGCGTAGTTAAATCTTGGGTTGACCAGCGATAATGAAATTCCTCAAAATTGAAAACATCTTTTGAAAATTTCTCCAACGCTTTATAATGCTCCATCGTATCTTTGCCTTGCCCTGTCTTATGACTTTCACCACCAATGATTAGCAAATTTTCGCCATCTACTGGCGTATAACGGATTGAGCGGCTTGGCTGGTCAACACTTAAATACATCCCACCGGGATAATCCATTTTTGTTTTTGTAGCTAGAACATAAGAACGGTCAGCATATAATCTTGTAAAATAAAACCCTGTGCTTTCATAAAAAGGGAAGTGCGAACAGCAAAGCACACCATTGCCAGTAACACGATTTCCATTACGGGTAAGGACGATTGCTTTTTGGCCATCACTTTCAATGTTAACAGCTGTCGTATCCTCAAAAATGAGTCCACCGCTATCACGAATTACTTTTGCAAGATGTGTTAAATATTTAAGAGGATGAAACTGCGCTTGATTTTTCATTACTAAAGCACTGTACGTTTTAATATTAAAAGGAATTTCTCTTATAAGCTTTCCATCGATATTCAATTTTTGATAGGCTTCATATTCCTTTTCGATTTTTTGAACATTTTGCTCTGAAATTGTATAAAGGTGGGCATCCTGCTCACTAAAATCACAATCGATTTGGAGGTCTTCAATTGTATTTTTAATAAATTTTAATGCAGTACTATTCGCTTCATAATACAGTCTTGCCTTGCTAATACCGAAATGGTTAATGAATTCATCGTAAATTAAATCATGCTGTGCGGTTATTTTAGCTGTTGTATGGCCAGTGGTGCCATTTAAAAGTTTTCCTGCATCCAATAAGGTAACCTTTACACCCTCTTTTACTAAAAGATAAGCGGCAGTTATTCCTGTAATCCCGCCACCGACAATGACCACATCTGTTTCACAATCTTCATTTAATTGCTTGAACTTCGGCAAGTCAATTCCATCTCGCCAATATGGTTCCGGAAATTGCGGCATTTTGTTTTCTGTCACTAGTAACCCCCCGTTTATTTTTACAAAGATGTATAAAGTATCCGTTAAATAGAGGGGAATTATACACAAAAAAACAGCTCCATTCACCGCGAATGGAGCTGTTTCATCATTCTAAGAAAGCTAGTTTCCTTGTAATTTACTTACCGCTCTCGATGGTAAGCTCCATCCGAATCGATATGAAATCACGCGTAATAGTAGAATGATTGCAAAGAGACTGTATAGTTGATATGGTTTTTCCGCCCATCCCATGCCAATTATGAGGCCGGCAAACATTGCCCAAAAGAGATATACCTCTTTTTGGAATACAAGTGGCTTTTGTTGCGCTAAAACATCACGAATGATTCCGCCACCGGCACCCGTAATGGCAGCTGAAAACATGATTGCTATTATAGGCAATCCATTTGCATGGGCAAACATTGCTCCTTGAATAGCAAACGCAGAGAGGCCAACGGCATCAAAGAAATTCAAAAAATCCCATTCTTTTAGGCGGTTAACCGTTTTATTTGGTAAAAGAAAAACAATCGTAATCGTAATCATGGCAATAATAAAGAGTGTCGTTTGTTGCCATAATACATGAATGGGGATGCCGATTAATAGATTCCTAACAGCCCCGCCCCCAAACGCCGTAATTAATCCTAGCGCATAGGCTCCAATAATATCATATTTCACTTCCATTGCAATAATGGCTCCACTAATTGCAAAGGCAATTGTTCCAATCACGTTTAATACATCCCAAACCATAAAAACCCCCCTAGATATAACTATTACAGTAGTGGAAAAACACATAATTGTCAATTTTCTTTCTTTCGAATATTAAAAGTCTGTCTTACGTTAGAAGCAGTGTATATGATACTATATGGTAAGTTAATACAGCGTAGGAGAAGGAGATTTCATGAACAAAAAAGATATAGCTACTATTCGCAGGCAATTCAAACTAGACAACGATTTAATGAAGATAAAAGACATCTTTAATGTATATATAATGAAGGAAACAAGTGACATTTATCATCAAGAAAGCAAGCCGTTTCAAATGCTAGAAGAGGAGCAGCAAGAGCTTTTTCTAAGCAACTTCAAAAAAGTATTGACTGGTCAGTTGGATGTGAAGCTATTTGAGCTTAAGTTCCAACGTGAAGTCGAGGACCATACTCAATACTTGCTTTATAATGGGCTGCAATCGAGTAATGTTGAGGAATGGAAGGCACATATGCTAGTAATTGTTGAGAAAATGTTCAAAAACGCCCAACATTCGGAAGATGTTGTTGTCACCTTTATTCGCGGTGAATATTTAAAACCTACAAAAAGGAAAAATGAGGAATCTGAAGAAAGTGACCGTGATGAGGTGTTTGTCCATTCCTTTATTCTCTGTAGTATTAATAAGACAGAGCAGCCTAAAAAAACGTTATTGTTCGATTATATAGGGAAGGAATTTAAGTATAATGTCGTCGTTGATCCAATTATTAACCTATCTTCACCTGTAGCAGGCTTTTTGTTCCCATGCTTTACGGAAAATTCAGCTGATGTAAACCATATTTTATACTCGGCAGAAAAACCGAATCAACCTGACCCGTACATCATTGAAGATGTATTAAATGCAGAAATGATTTTAACGGCACAGGAAAACAAAGCTGTTTTTGAAGAAATTGTCAAAGAAGTAGTGGGGGAACAAGTGGATGCTTCGACACTTGCTAATGTCTACGATGAAATCAACCGAATCATTGATGAAAATGAAGAAGAAGATACTCCGAGATTAGACTACAAAGATGTCGAACGGGTTTTGAAGGTAAGTGGTGTGGAAGATGTTAATCAAGAAAAAGTAGAAATGGCTTTCCAAAAGGTCGTTGATGATGAAAAGTATGAGCTAAAGGCTAGCAATATTGTTCCAAATCCTAAATCAAAATCAATCAAAATTAACACAAAAGTAGCGAATATATCGCTAAGTCCGCAAGATTTAAAGTACGTTAAATTAGTTCATTACAATGGCAAGCGTTGTTTATTAATTGAAGTGGATGAAGATACAGTGGTTGAAGGCTTTACGTTGATTCCTGAAACATTTTAACTAAAAAGGCTTGGTCTCCCAGGCCTTTTTAATTCTTTCTTTCATCTTTTCTTTACGGGCTCATTTTCCTCGGCTGCTTCCATTGCATAGGCAAGTCTTCCAGGAGCTCCGCTTCTGTTACGACTTTCATCTGGCATTGTACGAAGGACGATACGGTGAACAAAAAACTCTCCAACTGTTATGATGACAGACGAAATAATGCTTCCCCAGGCAATCTGCATAACATTACCGAAAACGACACTACCAAAAATCCACACAAGCGTATATGATAGGAGAAAATCAGCGATTAGAGCATTCATATTACCAATCCGCGGCAATAAAATTCGATCCCCAGCAAGATAAGAAACAATAGTTGTAAGCCCACTAAACCAAACGATATCTGTCCACCTAGCATCAAAAAATAAGTCAAGAGCGACTGTATAGGCAATCAAACAGGTCACAAACTTGATTAGTAAAACCTTCATATTATTCATTTCAAAACACCTCCTTCCCTTCTATTTTCATCATCATTAAAAGAAATCATACATCGATTTATTTTGCTGGTACTTTTAACAATTCATAAATATCATTTCTATTTTACAAACTATGAAAGGAAGTAGTGTGTATGTGTCGAAACAACGATAATTATAAGTAATGAAAGGATACAAAAAATGATAAAAAATATTGTCATATCAATAAATATTATTATCATCATGGCAATGAATTCTCCGTCAACCTTCGCTGCAGAAAATAACCAAAGCAATATTTATGTAGTGAAAGCAGGTGATACTTTAGAGAAAATCGCTGCTACATTTAGCATTTCTGTAAAAGAACTAAAAGTAACCAATGGCTTGCAATCGAATTTATTATTTGTTGATCAAAAATTAAAGGTACCCATCATGTATGAAGTTGCAGCAGGCGATACTTTACAGACCATTTCAGCTACATTTCAATCCACTGTCGAGAAGATAAAAAACGCAAATGAACTTTCATCTAATGCATTAAATATAGGACAAATTATAAAAATTCCGCCTAAGCCCTTAAACATGCATGGACAATATATAGTGATGACAAGGGAAGAATTTCAGGAATGGTTATTTAACCAAAAATTCAGTAGAAAAATTAATGTAATTCAACAACATCACACATGGCGACCATCCTACAAGCACTTTAATGGTTCCAATCATTTTACATTATTGAAGGGCATGGAAAGTTTTCATGTAAATGAAATGAGATGGAGAAATATTGCTCAAAATATTACAACATTTCCAGATGGTACAATCGCAGTTTCAAGGCCATTTAACAGTGCACCAGAAGGGACCATTGGCTGGGCAGCGAACGATGCTGGGATTATGATTGAACATATTGGGAATTTTGATAAAGGTTTTGATTTAATGACAGCAGAACAAAAGGAAACGATTATTTATATCACGGCCTTGCTTTGTATTAAGTTTGGGTTAACTCCTTCCATTGATACGATTACTTATCATCATTGGTGGGATTTGCGAACGGGGAATAGGGTGTTAGATAACAGTAAAGGAAGTATAGTTAAAACATGTCCTGGGACTGCCTTTTTTGGGGGGAATACTACCAATAATGCAAAAAACTATTTTTACCCATTAGTATCAAAAAAAATCGAAGAAATAATGGCAACACAAAAACAATAATCAGTCGCAGCTCTATAATATGAATTTATTAGTTTTGCCACCGTTAATGACGAAGAGTTGGACAATGTCCAATAATGAAGTATTCCCATAAAATAGTACTGTTACGTATTTTGTTAAAATGGGGGAAAAACGGATGAATCATCAAAATTACGGCCAAATGCTCCAGCCATATAATAATTATTATGCACGACCGTTTAGCGCTATTTCAAAGGAATTAGGAAATGTAATGGGGATGGTAAAACAATTAAATGGTTTTGCCGGTTCCTTTCCATTTGGCCCTGGTATGAATGGCTTAGGGGGTTCTAACTTCAGTGGTGGGCCAAGTTTAGGACATCTAAATGGAATTTCTAAACAACTAGGAGGCTTAATGGGAGCAGTTCCATACGGTATGGGTATGGGCGGTCTAGGAGGTTCCGGCTTAGGAAATCTAATGGGTATGGCAAATCAATTAGGAGGGCTTACGGGAGCGTTTCCGTATGGTGGTATCGGTATGAATGGTCTTGGTAGCTCAGGTCTTTGGGGTCCTCTTGGGTTGCTTAGTTTTCCAAATAAAGGTATCGGTAGATTTCCATTCACAGGCATTGGCCCATTAGGGGGGATGCAGGGAGGTCCGCCTGGATTTTTCTTTTAATGGATGCAATGGTGTAAATAATTTAAGATGGAGAGAACCGAAAGGTCTCTTTTTTTTGGGGAATATTATTGAAAAAGAACTATTTTCATGGTAAAGTATACTTTATCTTTATTTTAATATAAATAAGTTAATAATCATAAATATCCAATAATAATATACATTAAAATAGTAAAAATGTCAAGGACTTTGAATATTCAATGTATAAGGGGTAGATTACATGAGTAACGAGTGGGAACAAGAACAGGCAAGAATAGACGAAGTAATTGAAATTATTGGTAAAAATATTGCAAAAATAACTCATGATAATAGTGGGGTAAAGAAAGATATTGTTGAAATTCGCAAAACATTTTGGGATGATGTTACCGTTAATTTTGATGAGCCAGATGATCTTGGCGAGACCTTTACAAGTATTAAACAGCAGGCTGAAATGCTGTCTGAGCGGGAACGGACTCATTATAAAATGGACCAACGGTTAAAAAGCCTTCATAAACTAAAGTACGCTCCTTATTTTGGGCGGTTTGATTTTCATGAGGAGGGAGAGGTAAGTAAAGACATTATTTACATTGGTACTGCGTCTTTAATGGATGAGAATGAGGAGAATTTCCTTATTTATGATTGGCGCGCGCCGATTTCAAGCGTTTATTATGATTATGCTACAGGACCAGCTCGTTTTGAAACGATGGACGGGACGATTCACGGTGAAATTCTTTTAAAAAGACAATTCATCATCAAGGGCGGCACGCTTAAAGGAATGTTTGATACAGGAGTTACAATCGGTGATGAAGTTTTGCAGCAAGTGTTAAGCAATAATGCCAATAATCAAATGAAAAGCATTGTTGCAACAATTCAAAAAGAACAAAATCAAATTATCCGTAATGAACATAGTAAGCTATTATTTGTTCAAGGTGTTGCTGGAAGTGGGAAAACATCGGCTGCCCTACAGCGAATTGCTTATTTGCTGTATCGTTATCGGGGCATGATTCAATCTGACAATATTATGCTATTTTCACCAAATCCGATGTTTAGTCACTATGTTGCTACTGTTCTTCCAGAACTTGGTGAAGATAATATGGAACAAATGACGTTTCAAGCTTACTTAGAAGGTCGGCTTTCGGACAAATATGAGCTTGAAGATGCCTTTTCACAAATGGAATATGTGCTTACAGCTAATCGAGATGAAGAATATGAAGCGAGAATCGAGGGCATTGGTTATAAGGGTAGCTACCAATTTCTTGAGTTAATCCATTCTTATGTTCGTTATTTATCGCAAGAAGGCCTTATTTTCAAAAATATTCGCTTCCGCGGCGATACGCTTATTTCTGCTGAAGAAATAAAAAATTTCTTTTATGCTCTCGATGGAGCAATTTCAATTCCAAATCGCATCGGCCTTACGATGGATTGGTTATTAAAAGAAGTTAGCAAATATGCTCGTAAGGAACGGAAAAAAGATTGGGTCACAGAAGAAATACAGTTTCTAGATCACGATGATTACCAGAAAATATTTAAAAGGCTCCAGAAACAACAGCAATTTACGGAAAACACATTTAATGATTTTGAACAGGAAGAAAGGGAGCTTGCAAAGTTCATTGTCAGCCGTCGTTTGAAATCGATTAGACAAACAATTAAAGGCTTAGGATTTATTGATTTACAAGCTGTATATTGTCAATTGTTCGAGTTATCAAAAGTTACGGGTTTATTTGGGGAAAACAAATTACCTGCCCATTGGTCTGAAATTTGTAGACAGACGATTATAAATACAAAGAAAAAAGCATTATTTTTCGAAGATGCAATCGTCTTCCTTTATTTGCAGGATCAAATTGAAGGGAGAAAGCCAAATACTTCAATCCGTCATTTATTTATTGATGAGGCTCAGGATTATACACCATTCCAATTTGCTTTTTTAAAACAGCTTTTTCCAATGTGTCAAATGACAATTCTCGGAGATTTAAATCAAGCTATTTTTTCCGAAACGATGAATGCTCCTTCTATTTTTTCAGAAGAAATAGAAAGCATAGAAAAAATTGAAACGATTACATTGACAAAAAGCTATCGTTCTACAAAAGAAATTGTTGAGTTTACAAAAAAATTGATTAAAGGTGGAAACTTGATTGAGCCCATCAATCGCTCAGGTAAAAAACCGCAGCTTAAACAAGTGGCTAATTTCGAGATGTTATACTCAGAAATTGCAGAGTGTATTCATCAACTGAAAGAAAACGGAATGCAAACGATTGCCGTTATTTGTAAGACAGAGCAGGAAAGCAAAGAAGTGTATACTAAATTAAGTGAAAAAATCAAAGTCAAAAGAATCGATAAAGAAACGTATTCATTTGAAAAAGGCGTCGTTATCATCCCTGTTTATTTGGCGAAGGGAATTGAATTTGATGCCGTCATCATCCCGGATTGTTCAAAAGCACAATACGCAAAAGAAAGTGAACAAAAGCTTCTTTATACAGCTTGCACAAGGGCTATGCATGAATTGTATTTATTTTACGTTGGTGAAAAAAGCAACTTATTCCATGATATATGTAATGAGTTGTATACAGCAACGAAATAAATGGGCCTTATTGTTGGGAACACGGAGGATGGTTCAATATTACTGAAAAAGTAGCTTTCATAATGCACATAGATTTCAAATATATGGAAATCGGACAATAAGTTTGAAATGGCTCGATTTTTTCAGTGATCTCGGATGGTTCTCACGTTCCCAATAAAGTTATTTTGAATTTAATACGAGGAGAAATATGATGAGTACTATAGACAAGCCATGGTATGATGTATTGGGAAAATTTGACCAAATTGCTCATTCCGCTATACAAGCGTACCCCGCATTATTACAATCAACTGTACAGCTATTAAACTATTCTGAAAATGCGACCTATTTGGTAAAAAACACGGAAACAGATGAAAAATATATTTTGCGTGTAGGCCGCCTTGGCTACAATTCAAAACGAGAAATTGAAAGCGAGCTTGCTTGGCTGCTCTCCATTGCCGAACATTCGTCCATTCATGTTTCATTGCCGATTCTAGCTTGTGATGGGGAATACATACAAGAAATAGTTTTTGAAAACGAACGATATCACTGTATATTATTTACCTTTTTAGCAGGGGATGCCCCAGACGAAAATAACGAAGCGGACTTGATTAAGCAATTTGAGGCTTTAGGTGAAATTACGGCTCACCTTCATGAACATAGTATGAATTTCCGAGAAAATTTAACAACTATTCAACGTCTGTCTTGGGATTACGAAACCATTATCGGGTCAAACGCGAAGTGGGGAAGATGGCAGGATGGATTAGGAATGACAAAGGAGAGAATCGAACTGTTTGAGAAAGTATCAAAACAAATAAAAAACAGACTTGAGCAGTTTGGAAAAGGTCCCGAGCATTACGGGCTCATTCATTCTGATTTACGCCTTGCTAATTTATTAGTTGAAGGTAGGCAGATTAAAGTAATTGATTTTGATGATTGCGGCTATAGTTATTATCTTTATGATTTGGCCGGCTCTTTAAGCTTTATTGAACATAAGCCATATGTCCCCGCCCTCATTCACGCATGGCTCAAAGGGTATCGCAAGGTTCGTGCATTATCAATAGAGGAGGAGCTTGAAATTCCTACTTTTATTATGATGCGAAGGCTGCAATTGATCGCCTGGATTGGCAGTAGAGACAACGATACAACCAGAGAATTAGGAAGTGGTTTTACGGTTGCGACAGACCGTTTAGCGAGAGAGTATTTACAGCATTTTGCAGAAGTAGGTGCCCTTTAAACGTGAATTTAATTAAATATGGTACAATAAAGAAATTAGAGCAATTATTTTTAAATACATATTTGTAAGGATGATGACGATGAACAAAACAGTATTGAATGAAAAGTTTTCAAAAGCAATCGAAACTTGTGCGAGCGAATATGAAAACTATTTTTTAGCCAAATTATTTGATTTGGAATTTCATTATACTGATGAGACTTGTACGGTTGAATTTGAAGTTGAAGATTTCATGCACAACCCACGGCAATTTTTACATGGTGGGGTCATTGCATTTGTATTGGATGTTTCGATGGGCCACCTATGTAAGAGAATAATCGGTGATGCCGTTACCGTCGAAATGAAAATCCAGTATTTTAAAGGGGTACAAGCAGGAAAACTTAGCTGTGAGGCGCAATTCCTAAAAAAAGGTAGAACCATTTCCTTTTTGGAGTCGCGGGTCAAGGATTGTGATGGAAATTTAATCGCAATGGCAACAGGAACATTTGCGAAGGTTTAGTATCTCTTTTATTTTTGATTGTCCGGCATCATGCTAATGAGCCGGATTTTATTGTTTTTTGCTGAAGCTTATTTTACTAAATAGGGCATAATGGAAACGAATTCATAATACATATAACCATAAAATGTTAGTATCATCATGAAAAAATGGGTGATCAGCATGGAAAATACTGAGCAAGAACTAACATTAGTTGAGCATTTATCAGAACTACGGAAGCGGCTCATAATTGTTATTTCTGTTTTTACAGTTTCCCTTACCTTTGGATTTATTTTTTCAAGAAAGCTTTTAAATTATATAAAAACGGCCGCATCCGTAGAAATTGACTGGAATGTATTTGGATTTAGCGACGGATTCCTCATTTATTTCAAATGTGCATTTATTGTTGCATTGTTATTTACTCTACCAGTCTTCCTCTTTGAAACATGGGCTTTTGTTAAACCAGGGCTAACGAAACAAGAATTAAAAGGCACATTGTTTTATGTTCCACTTTCCTTCTTCTTATTTATTGTTGGGGTCACATTTAGCTATTATATTGTGTTTCCGCTTGTTCTAAATTTCATGTCGAACATAAACCAGAGCATTGGGGCAATGGAAACATATGGGATCGCGCAATATTTTACCTTCATGTTCAATGTTGTTTTTCCAATTAGTATTATATTTGAAATGCCTGTTGTCGTCTTATTTCTAACGAAACTAGGAATCTTAGACCCTTATAAGTTAAAAAAAATGAGGAAGCTAGCCTATTTCGTCTTAGTTGTCGTTGGCGTTTCGGTAACACCGCCGGATTTTCTCTCAGACATCTTAATCATCATTCCTCTTATCCTTTTATTTGAGATTAGTATTTTGTGTTCACAATGGTCTATTCAAAAAAAGAATAAGAAAACGGAGGGGTAATGGATGGAAGGAAAAAAAGAAGTACAAAAAAAGTATTCGAGAAGGAGCTTTCTGAAAAACTCTGGCTTCACCATCGGTGGTCTCGCTATCGGTGCAGGCATTACGAGCCAATTTACAAAAACAAAGGAAGTTACAAAGGAAGTACCAGTTGAAAAAATAGTTGAAAACAATGCCAATCGAGCATTGATGTACTTTAGTCCACAACAATATCGAATTGTGGACGCTGCAGCCGAAAGAGTTTTTCCTGAAGATGAAAATGGCCCTGGTGCTAAAAAACTTAATGTTGCTTATTTTATTGACCATCAATTGGCAAGTGCATGGGGAACAAGAGGGAAGGAATATACGATGGGTCCATTTATCAAAGGGGAGGCGACGCAAGGTTATCAAGGGCATTTAAATCGCCAGCAAATTTTTGATATCGGCTTAAAAGGCCTGCATGATCATAGCATGAAAACGTATCAAAAACCTTTTGAAGAATTAGCTCCTGAGCAACAGGATGAGATTTTAATAGCCTTTGAGGCGGATCAAGTTGAATTGAAGGGTGTGACCGCTTCCTATTTCTTTTCCCAATTAAGATCCGTAACGATTGAAGGTGTTTATGCAGACCCAATGTATGGTGGAAACTACCAAATGGAGGGATGGAAAATGAAAAACTACCCTGGACACCAAATGTCTTATACAAAAATCATTGAGGACGCTACATTTCATGTTATTAAGCCTGCAAGTCTAAATTCTCAGCATCAAGGTCATCAACATTAAGATAAAGAGAGGGACGTGATAGTATGGCTAAAGAACTACCAAAAACAGACGTGGTCGTCGTCGGCTTAGGCTGGACAGGTGGCATCGTCGCTGCTGAACTATCAAAGAAGGGCTATAAAGTGGTTGGCTTAGAAAGGGGCAAAGAAAGAAAAACGGAAGATTTCCTGATGGGGCATGATGAGCTTCGCTTTGCTAACCGTTTTGAAATGATGCAAGATTTATCAAAAGAAACAATCACGTTTAGAAATAATACAAAAATGAGAGCGTTGCCAATGCGGCAATATGGTTCTTTTTTATTAGGTGATGGTCTAGGTGGAGCCGGCGCGCACTGGAATGGTATGACCGTCCGCTTCTTACCATACGATTTTGAAATTAAAACAAAAACAATCGAACGCTATGGGAAGAACAAAATCCCTGCTGATATGACACTTCAAGATTGGGGAATTACTTGGGATGAAATCGAGCCGTATTTCGATAAATTTGAACAAATGTGTGGGATTTCAGGTGAGGAAAATCCACTTCATGGAAAACGGTCTAATCCGTATCCAACACCACCTATGAAATCAACGCCGGCTATTAATCTATTTATGGATGGTGCAAAAAAACTAGGTTTACATCCTTATCGACTTCCATCAGCTAATTTATCGGAAAATTATAAAAATCCTGATGGCATTGAACGTGCAGCCTGCCAATATTGCGGCTTTTGTGAGCGATTTGGCTGTGAATTTGGAGCAAAAGCAGATCCAATCGTAACGGTCCTTCCGGTCGCAAAAGAAACAGGTAATTTTGAAATTAGGACCCATGCGAATGCGATGAAAATTTTACACGATGGAAAGAGAGCAACAGGTGTTTTGTATATTGATACAAACACAGGTGAAGAATTTATTCAACCAGCAGAAGTAGTTGCGATAACAAGTTATGCCTTGAATAATGTAAAATTACTGCTCGTTTCGAATATGGGAACAGCTTATAATCCCGATACTGGTCGCGGTGTTGTTGGCAAGAACTATGCTTATCAAACAATGGGCGCCTCTGCAACAGGCTTTTTTGAAAATAAAGAATTTAATCTATACGCTGGTGCTGGAGCGTTAGGTGCGGCATTGGATGATTTCAATGGAGATAATTTTGATCATAGTGATTTGGAGTTCATTCATGGCGGGGTCATCTCTATCACTCAGACAGGAAAACGGCCAATCGCCAATAATTCAACATTAGATGCAGAACGAAATTGGGGAAAAGAGTTTAAACAGCAATCGCTTAAATATTCAAACCGCACGTTGAATATTGGGTCGCAAGGGTCATCAATGCCATACCGCCACCATTATCTTGACTTAGATCCAACATACAAAGATGCCTACGGCAACCCGCTCCTCCGGATTACCTTTGATTTCGAGGAACAAGACCGAAAATTGATTGAGTTTACAGGTACGCAAGCTGGAAAAATCATGGAAGCAATGGGAGCAGATAAAGTTATTACGAGCAACAAAAGAGGGCCTTACAACATTGTGCCTTACCAATCGACTCATAATACTGGTGGCGCGATTATGGGTGCCGAGCCCGAGACAAGTGTATTGAACAATTATCTTCAAATGTGGGACTTCCAAAATGTTTTTATCCCTGGAGCAAGCGCTTTTCCGCATAACTCTGGCTTCAACCCAACTGCAACAGTCGGTGCTCTAGCATACCGAGCAGCAGAGGGGATAGAAAAATATCTTAAACAAGGAGGCTTGTTAGTATAATTCACTTTTAAACAAAGGAGTTGAGTAACGATGATGAATATTGGTGTTCCAGGTTTAATTTTAATCTTGGTCATTGCCTTAATCATATTTGGTCCTGCCAAACTGCCGCAATTAGGAAAAGCCATTGGTGAAACGTTAAGAGAATTTAAATCATCAACAAAAGATATCGTTGATGATGTGACAGATGAATTTAAAATCGAGGATAAGGAAGAAAAAACAAAAGTGAAAGCGTAAAAACAGCACCGCAAATCAAATTTTGCGGTGCTGTTTTTCAAATATAAACGAACTCCAAAGCATTATAACACCAATTAATAACAATCCACTTGTAAAAAAGAGCCCCTCTGTATAATAAGGAAACCTAGAAAGCGTGAGCCACTCAAGCAATCCTTGACCAAACAATAATACTTCATTGAGAAAAAATCCTGTCATAAATTATAATAAAGATAACTCCGAGCCATTGTCCAATGCAGCCGATTATAGCTAGCACGGTACTAGATGTACCTATATCAATCCATGGTATAAAAAGGCAATGAACATGATAGAAGAGGTGATAAAGAGGGTATATGCTAGTGCTTTTGCTTGTTTTTTTTCTAGCATGGTTTGCCAAAATACCGCCAAGAAAATAATAAAAGCCCCTAAAAAAGCCCATCCTAAAATAGCTAAATGGGAATGACCATGCAAAACATTCGTATAAGGAATTGTGCTATTTGGTTGGATAGAGAATAATCGCATCCATAAACCAGATAATGCAATAAGAGTGAAGAAAAAGAATGTAAAATGAATCAAAGCTCTTGGCATATTTAACCTACTCCTTATCGTCGTTCATCATTATCATACTATATTATTTGAATGATTTAAAATAATAATTGGAGGATTTTATGTCAAAACTACCGCATTATTTTATTGCGATTCCGCTCCCAGATTTGTTGAAAGATTATTTTTCAAGCTGGCAAAATGATTTGCAACAAAAATTATCATATAAAGAATGGCCACATCAACAAGACTTGCATATCACCTTAAAGTTTCTAGGTCCGGTGGATTCAGAAGCACTTTTGCAATTGCAAGCTGAGTTAAAAGAAATTGAACAGTTAGAAGTTTTTTCTTTAAATGTTGGAACAATCGGCACGTTTGGAAACCCTAGACAGCCCCGTGTAGTATGGGCTGGGGTTGAAAAAACTAATCAATTGACAATATTACAGCAACGGGTTGAGGAATGCGCCGCTAGAATTGGATTTGCAAAAGAAAACCGAGAATATCGTCCGCACATTACACTTGCAAAAAAATGGACAGGGGACAACGGTATTGAAGGCATGGCTGAGATTAGAAAAGAATATAGGGAAATGCAGAATATGGAGGTCAATGAAGTTATTATTTACCAAGTATTTCCGAATAGAAAACCCAGATATGAAGTTGTTCAAACATATCAACTTGGAAAAGAATGTTTCACACCAATATCAAAAAATATGGTATAGTAAAAGTAATTGATAAAAATCCGTTTTCAAACGGTAGAGGTTCTTAGCTACCCTCTCAAAAAAACTAAGGAGGGACAGCATTCTTTCTTAGGGGTGCTGTTTTTTCTGTTGAAAAAGGAGTTTGGAAAATATGAAAAATGATAAAGCCATCGTCGTCTTTAGCGGTGGGCAGGATAGTACAACATGTTTATTTTGGGCTTTAAAGCAATTTAAAGAAGTAGAAGCCGTTACTTTTGATTACAATCAGCGTCACCGCTTAGAAATAGAAGTGGCTAAAAATATTGCTAAAGAAATTGGTGTGAGACACCATATATTGGATATGTCATTGTTGAATCAGTTAGCACCTAATGCTTTAACGAGAGATGATATTGAAGTAAAAGCTGGTGAAGAAGGCGAACTTCCGAATACCTTTGTACCTGGTAGAAACCTTTTGTTTTTATCGTTTGCAGGGGTGTTAGCAAGCCAGGTCGGTGCAAAGCACATTATTACGGGTGTGTGCGAAACTGATTTTAGCGGCTACCCAGATTGCCGTGATATTTTTGTTAAATCATTAAATGTTACGTTGAATCTTTCAATGGACGAGACGTTTGTAATCCATACACCGTTAATGTGGATCAATAAAGCAGAAACTTGGGAACTAGCTGATGAGCTTGGTGTGTTGGATTTTGTTCGTGAAAAAACGTTAACTTGTTATAACGGCATGATCGCTGATGGCTGTGGCGAATGCCCGGCATGTAAGCTTCGCAAAGCTGGTTTAGATCAATATGTAAACTCTCTTACAGAGGGGGTTGAATAAGATGAAGATGGAAAACAAAATTTTCGGCTTCAGAATTGTTGAGGATCTTCAAAAAATAGATAAAGATATTCATCGCAGCGAGCTAAAATATCATCATAAACGTGTGCTCGTAAGCAAAGAATTCACATTTGATGCAGCCCATCATTTGCACTGTTATGATGGAAAATGTAAAAATCTTCATGGTCATACGTATAAAGTAGTGTTTGGAATAAGCGGCTATGCGAATGAAATTGGCCTTGTTATTGACTTCGGGGATATTAAAGAAATTTGGAAAGAAGAAATTGAAGTATATTTAGATCATCGCTATTTAAATGAAACACTTCCGAAAATGAATACGACCGCAGAAAACATGGTTGTTTGGATTTATGAAAAAATGAAAGAGGCGCTGGAGAAAAGACAAGATAAGTACTTTGGTGCACGGGTTGAATTTGTAAGACTGTATGAAACCCCGACAAGCTATGCGGAAGCGAAAAGGGAGTGGATGGAAGTTGAATAAAATCCCCGTTTTGGAAATATTCGGACCAACTATCCAAGGAGAAGGAGCTGTAATTGGCCGTAAGACAATGTTTGTTCGAACAGCAGGATGTGATTATCATTGCAAATGGTGTGATTCCGCTTTTACATGGAATGGATCGGCTAAAGATGAGATAAAGCAAATGACAACAGCGCAAATATGGGCGAAGCTATTGGAAATAGGTGGGGATTGTTTTGATCATGTTACCATTTCAGGTGGTAATCCAGCTTTACTATCTTCCATTAGTGAATTTGTTAATCTATTGAAGGATAAAGGAATGAAGATTGCCCTTGAAACCCAAGGGTCTAGATGGCAGGAGTGGATGAAAGATATTGATGATTTAACACTTTCTCCAAAACCGCCAAGCTCTGGGATGGAAACTGATTTTGAGATTCTTGATATGATAGTGGAAAATCTTCGTGAAATTAATAATGCAAGTTTAAAAGTCGTTGTATTTGATGACATTGATTTTGACTATGCCATAAGAATTCATGAACGGTATTGTGATGTTCCTTTTTTTCTGCAAGTTGGTAATGATGATACTACAACTGTTAATAATGATTCTTTAACGAAAAAAATGCTAGAAAAATATGAATGGCTTATTCAAAAAGTTGTTGAAAGCCCGAAATTAAATGATGTCAAAGTATTGCCACAGCTCCATGCGCTCGTGTGGGGGAATAAAAGAGGGGTTTAAGAAAACAAAAGCCAAAAAAAGCGCGAAAAGCGCTTTTTTTCTTAATCAAGGCGTTCACCTAAAAAATCATCTCCATATTGTCCGTGTTCGTTTATAGTAGGATGTTCAACCTGAACAGTTACATGCTCAAGACCATATTTATCTTTTAACATGCCGGTAATTGATGAGACAACGGTAAAAGGTTGACTGTCTTTTCTTATGAATACATGTGCTGTTAAGGAATGGTGGTCTGTTGTAACCGTCCATAAATGTAATTCGTGAATATCTTCAACACCTTCAACCGCTCTAATATCCGCACGAATTTCATCAAGATCAAATTTTTCCGGCACTGTTTCCATTAAGATAAGATAAGATTCCCGAATAATTTTTGCACCACCAGTGAAAACAACACCGCCGATGACAATACTGATAATTGGGTCAAAAATCATAAGACCTGTAAAATAAATTAAAATAGCGGAAATAATAACGCCAACAGAATTCAATAAGTCACCAATGAAATGCCAAAGCGCACTTTTAATATTTAGATTATTTTCCTTCTTTGTACTGCGAATTAATACGATTGTAAGGACAATATTTACAATTAGGCCAATAACGGCAACACCCAACATTAATCCCAATTCAATCTCCATTGGATTAATGATTCTTTTAATCCCTTCAATAAATATTCCGATAGCGATGACTGCTAAAGCAAGTCCGTTTAAAAATGATGCTAAAATTTCAAATCGAAGGAAGCCAAACGTATATTTATTATTCGCTTCCCGTGTTGCTAAATAAATAGCAACCATACTTAACCCTAAAGCAAGTACATCGGATAACATATGCGCAGAATCTGATAATAGGGCTAAGGAATTGGATAATATCCCTCCAATAATTTCGACTAATGTGAAAAATAGAGTAAGGATTAAAGTAATCCATAATGTTCTCTTTGATTCATGTTGTTCCTTCACATGATTAAGGTGGTGGTAATCATAACTTTTCATTTTTTTCTTCTCCCTTCATTGCCAATCATACTTCTTGCTAGGCGGGGTTGTCAATTTTAATTGAGAAAATATTTTTACAATTGAGAATAAGAATCATAATGGATATTTGAAATAATAATTAATATAGAGTTTATCAATATATTAAAAAACAATAATTATTACTATTTACGTATCAATTTAGAATATTTTATCAATAATGAGTGAGAAGGGAGGTTTTTTAATGGAATTTTTCATTTTATTAATAATTATTTTTACCTTTGCAATTTTTTGGTCGTTGCTTGATGATGAGGAAAATGAGTATAGGTACGAACCAATCGATAGAATTGAAAATGCGGAAAAAGCTGTTTTTGTATTTAAAAAAAGGAAAATAAAGGATAGCAATAACTAGTTAACATAATGTATATATGGTTTATTATTTAAAAACTTTAGGAAAATTTGCACTTTTTTTAAAATGTATTTGAAAAATTTTGTGGACAGAGGTATAATTCATTCATACATATTCAGATATTTGAATATATATGACCGTTTTAGTTAGGAGGATAAATTTTTGTGGAATGATATGCAACACTTTAAAGCAGAGTTTTTCAAAGCCTTGGCACATCCTTTAAGGATTAAAATTCTTGAATTACTAACGGAAGGGGAGAAAAGTGTTAATGAAATCCAAAGTTGCCTGAATAGTGAAGGCTCAGCTGTATCCCAACAACTTAGTGTGCTTAGGAATAAAAATATAGTCGTTGGTGTAAAAGATGGCAAAAGGGTTGTCTACTCTCTTAGGGATCCAGCAATAAATGAACTGTTAGATGTGGCTAAAGGGATTTTTAACAACCATTTAATTAATACGATTACAATTTTAGAGGAACTAGATGAGCAGCAATCAAGCAATGCATGAACAATGCTTAAATGAAAAAAGTGAACATAAATGCTGGGGGAAAAATAATCTACTATTAGATTTTTTTGCAGATATGTTCTGTGGAGAAAGTTTAATTAGAAAAGAAGGGTTGTAAGTGAAGAGCCTATTTATTGAGCGATTTGAAGGATATTCGTTGAAACATTTTCAAAAAGATCTTATTTCAGGACTTATTGTTGGAATTATTGCCATTCCACTTGGGATGGGTTTTGCTATTGCCTCAGGTGTAAAGCCGGAGTATGGAATTTATACGACGATTATTGCCGGGATTCTTATTTCATTATTAGGTGGTTCGAAATATCAAATTGGTGGACCTACTGGTGCATTTATACCTGTATTGTTCGGGATTGTAATTACCTATGGTTACGAGGATTTATTATTAGCTGGATTTATGGCTGGAATTATGCTTTGTCTCATGGGGATTTTCAAAATAGGTTCTTTGATTAAATTTATACCACGTCCTGTAACGATTGGATTTACCGCAGGAATTGCAATTATTATTTTTACAGGACAGATTGCTAATTTTTTAGGATTGACAGGTCTTCAAAATCACGAGAAATTTTTTGACAATATGAAAGAAATTGTTTCACATCTTGGTACAATTAACATTTACAGCGTAATAACGGCGCTTATTTCCTTATTTATTATATTAATAACGCCAAAGATTTTACCGAAAGTACCGGGGTCCTTAGTTGGCTTAATTGTATCTACAGTTATTGCGTCTATCTTTTTTTCCGGTAAGGTTGCGACAATTGGCACGGCTTTCGGGGATATCCCTAGTACACTCCCTCAATTTCAAATGCCGGAAATAACATGGGAACAGATTAATAGATTACTAGCACCAGCATTTGTTATTGCTATTCTAGGAGGAATTGAATCACTTTTATCAGCTGTTGTTGCTGATGGAATGACAAATAGCCGTCACAATAGTAATCGGGAATTAGTTGGTCAAGGTATTGCGAATATCGTTACGCCATTATTTGGGGGAATACCAGCGACAGGTGCAATCGCCAGAACAGCAACAAATATAAAAACTGGCGCTGTTTCACCATTGTCAGGGGTAATCCATGGTCTTTTCGTTTTATTCACATTATTAGTTTTCGCTCCATATGCTTCTAATATTCCATTAGCTAGTATGGCGCCAGTTATTATGATTGTTGCTTGGAATATGAGTGAACGAAGGCATTTTTCGCATATATTAAAATTGAAAACAGGAGATTCACTTGTTCTGTTAGTAACATTTCTAGTAACGGTTTTTGCTAATATAACAACAGCAGTGGAAGTAGGGCTAGTATTAGCGATAATTTTATTTGTAAAACGAATGAGCGAAATGCCAGTTGTTTCGAAAGTGTTGCCTGACCATTCCCAGAAAAATCAGCCAGTACAACCACATGTAGTAAATGATGCTCATGATTGTCCGCAAGTCAGTATATTTACGGTTGAAGGTCCTTTATTCTTCGGCGTTGCCCAGCTTTTTGAACAGCGGATTACGGAGACGATTAACTACAAACCACATGTATTGATTTTAAGGATGGGGAAAGTTCCTTTTATGGATACAACAGGGGAAGCCAATTTAAGAAGTATTGTTCAGCATTTTAAAAAGCATGGCGGTGTTGTCCTTATTTCAGGGGCTATTTCGTCATTAATAGAGATTTTAAAAAAATCGGGATTATATGATGAAATAGCTGAAAACCACTTTTTTAATCATACAGGGGAAGCAATCGATTATGCAATACAAGAAATTGAGAAGAATAAATGTATCGGCTGTAAGCATTTTGCCTTTCGGGAGTGTGCCCAACTTTCCAATCGTGTCGAGGTTGAAGCAGGGAGCAAAGATAGACAAGAAATTATTTAATGAAAACGCTCAGAGTGAAAAAACTCTGAGCGTTTTTTTATTAAATTCGAACATTTTGTGACGGTCTGAGAATATCCTATATTAATCTTGGATTATTTTGTAAAATGAAATAAAAGGAAAAGTAGGAGAAAAAAGAATGAAATATTTCAATTTTGGGAGAATTGGCCGGAACCTATTCATTACATCTACCACTTCAGGACTTATTTTCATAGCCTTTGTATTTTTTTGTATATGGGAAATTGATCATCATTTTACGGCAAATGCTAAATCGCAAATTGAGGCAGATGAAATTGAAACTTCATTGCACACTTTATACCAATCATTATTAAACCAAGAAAGTGGACAAAGGGCATTTAACCTCACAGGTGAAAACGTTTTCCTTGAGTCGTTTCATGATGGCTTGAATGATTATAATGAAGCTTCTCAACTGTTATTAGAGAAGGTGGAGGATAAACCAGACATTAAAAGTCATGTAAGTGTGATAATTGAAAAAGGGAGGTATTGGCAGGAACAACATGGTCTGAAGCTCGTCAAAATGACGAAGAACGGTCAACAGCCAAGCCTTGAATCGCTTGGAGACTCAAAAGCAGCTTTTGAAGAATTCCGAGATTCACTAGAAGAAACACTCGTTTTAATTGGGAATTTACGCGATGGTTCCAGAAATTTATATATCGGCAAAATTAAGGAGGCAAAAAGTATTCTCATTGCCTTATCAATTGTTTTAATTTTATTAAATGCTCTTATCATCAATCGGCAAATTAAAGCCATTATTCAGCCGGTTTTAGCGTTAAATAAAACTGTGAAAGCCTATACAAAAAAGGATTTTTCTGTTGATATTCCACAGTACAATAAAAAGGATGAATTAGCGGAGCTTATCAAAAATGTGAATACAATGAGGCTCGAATTAAATGAAAAATTTTCGACAATGGAATCATTGGCAGTTTTAGATGGAAATACAGGCATTTATAACCGTCGTTATTTTGACCAGACGTTAGAAACGATTTGGACCAAGGCTCAAAATGATGCGAAGCAAGTATCACTTATTCTTTTTGATATCGATTACTTTAAAAATTATAATGATACGTATGGGCATCTTCGAGGAGACCAATGTCTAAAAAAAATATCAAATAAATTAATAGAGCTATTTGGAGATACATCTGATATTGTTGCTAGATTCGGCGGCGAGGAGTTTGCGGTCATTTTACCAGAGCAAAATGAAGAAATTGCTTTTTCGAAAGCGGAAACATTAAGGAGAGCTGTGATTGATTTAGAGATCCCCCATCATAGCTCTTATGTCAACAAGTTTCTAACAATAAGTGTCGGTGTTGCCTCGATGTTCCCGGCGATAGGAAATAGAAATTCTGCTCACTTAATTACGCTCGCTGATCAGGCGCTTTATAAATCTAAAGAAAATGGTCGTAACCAAATAACACAATATAACTCTTCAGCTAATAAAACAAAATCAAGAAAGAAAAATATACGAAAGAAACAGTTGAAAAAAGCATGAATTTAGCAGATGAAAAATAGCACTTTTCCGCTTTTGTAACGTTGGAAAAGTGCTATAATAATCCTTGCTGTTTAAAAATGGTTTCTGTGCCGCATTTTGCACAATATAGTGCTTCAGGCCGGTTCACATGTCCACAGCCATGTTTTCCTTTTGCTGTTTTTAAATCTGAGCAGCGGTTTACTAATGGCGCCCCGCACTTCACACAATATTGGTCTTTATCCCCCGCAACTTGATAACATCTTACACAAGTAACTTTTTCTTCTTCACTCAAAACTAATCACCCTAATTTACAAAACTCAAATCACTTCTAAAGATTGGTGTTAAGATGACGGTCATAAATAGGGGCATCCACGATATCCTTATCTTCAATGAATACTTTATTA
The DNA here is from genome assembly GCA_012842745.1 of Bacillus sp. (in: firmicutes). Lineage (NCBI taxonomy): Bacteria > Bacillati > Bacillota > Bacilli > Caryophanales > Bacillaceae > Bacillus > Bacillus sp. (in: firmicutes). Next base: position 286,275 of record DUSF01000056.1, read on the forward strand.
TGAAGAAGGGCTGTATCCCCGCTAAAACGTCCATTCCCTTCGTTGCTTTTAGAACGTGTCACCCAACCGGATTGGCTATTATCACCAATCGAAATCGCTGCATTTGTACTTTGCAGTTCAACTTCAATCCCGTTAAAATGAATGATGGTGTCACTGTTTTCTGGTTTTTTATTATTACTAATTAACATACTATTATCTTCCATTGCTGAATCAATGATATCATCGTCAGATACAATAAAAATGCAGTTTTCTATTGTATCACTATCACCAACGATACTTCCGAACCCTGAATTAGACTTTGTTTGTGTTCTCCACCCATTTGCATAATTGATTTGGGAAATGAAAATGCCCGATGTCGTTGTGATTGCTTGAACGTGAAGATCTCCTACTTCAATTTTCGCTTTCACGAAGCCTATCCCTCCTTATAGTGACTGATTTTGGGCTGATGGTACAACATCACTGTCTTGAAGTGGCATATCAATGAGATCACTATCTAGAATATTAATGATATTATTAAATTCAGCTGTGTTGCCGACGGAAAAACCAATTCCAAAATTGGATTTTTGATGGGAATTCCAGTTCGATTGTAACACCTCTCCCATTGATATCGTCGAATTTCTATTTTGTGCATTAACAACAACCGATACAAAATTGATGGCAATGGCCATAACAAAACCACCCTAATTAATTATTACTGCTATTATATGCAATATTTTTTTAAAAAAGTAATGTTTCTTCCTACTTAAATTACTTTTTTAAAAATTTAAGTCAATTTCCGTAAATTGAATATCATCGGCTTTCGGTATTTTTATTTGTAGAATCCCATTTTTATGATGTATTCGTGCACCGCGCTGCTGAACAATGGCAGGTAATAAAACTTTATGCTTGTCGCCGATATTTGGAATATCTTTTATAATTAGTTGGTTTGAATTATAAAATATTTTTCCTGCTCGCAAATCATTTTTATGTTTAACAGGGAGCTGGATAAATACATCTTCATGAGATTCAAATACGTTTATTTTAAGGGGGTCTACCTTTGTATTGGCTTGAGGTGTAACGTCTTTTTTTGTGAAGGCAGAGGTTGTATTATTCCTTGTTTGTTCTGTTGTGTTATTTTGGGGAGTAAACGGTAACTTATTTAGAACATTATCTTCAATCGTTTTTTTGATAAATTGATCAACCTCATTTGGTCTTAAATTCATTAGTTGTTTGACATACTCATTAAAATTTTCATGATGGCTCCAAGGGAACATGACAACCCACTCCCTTCAGAAAAAATTACTCTTGCTAGTATATGCTTCGAAAACCAAGATAGTACTTATTATCTGTCGTCAAAAGGCTATGTAGCCTCTAGATTTCTTTCTCCATTAATGTCGTCACTTCCTTGAATCCAAGCTTTTCGTACATTGTTTTGGCTGAGTTTCCAGCAAATACATTTAATTGAACCTTTGTTATACCAGCATTTCGAAAATTCGAAATAGCGCGTCCCATTAATAACTTTCCAATGCCATTTTTTCGATACGGCGGGAACACATATAATTCATAAAGAAAGCCAATCGTTTCGTCTTTATAGAAATTCCGGTCAATTCCAAGCAAAATCCAGCCAATAATTTTCCCGCCATTTAGAGAAACTAAGTAATAGCCTCCATTAGATAGCACATTTTTTACCATATCATATGTCAAGTGTTTGTTACTTTTCATATAACCTACGGATAGTTCATCCGTTAACGATACAGACCACTTCAGCAATTGGTTTACCTCATATTCATTGGCTTTGCGGATAATCATCTTGAAACCACCTTTACCTATTTGTTTATACGTTTGTCACCGATGCTTATACATACATTACATGAAAAAAATAAGAAATTGGTTCCATGAAATATCAACGGTTTACTCTCACAGACAGTCTATCATGAAAAAATTGCATAAGCCAATTAATGGTCCTAAAGCTATAGGGACTACTCCATTTCGGAATGTCAGCTAGTTACCGTATTTGTTTATGGCATGGGGGCGCAAATGTCTTTTGAAGGAGGAACTTTAAGTGGAGGAAGAAGAAATTATTGGACTGCCTTTTCCGATTATTCCAAGTTCTGAAAAAGGATATCGGTCTTGGGGGAGTTCGCTTTACATCAAATGTCAAACTGCCAACAAGGTCTGATTTAATTTTAAAAATTAAGACTTCTATACTAGACCAATATTAATATTATAGAGGCAATAGGATGGATTGTCTGAAGTAAAGAGGTAGAAAGCCTTCAGCAGTATGGGCTGCAATTTAATATTGATGATAGAGAAAGTAAAACTTCGCAATGGAGCAATCAACCAATCATAGTTTAAATTTATGAAAATTTTACTAGAGTGTGATTATCATCATGGAGAAATAATTCCCTTTAACGATAATATCTTTTATATGTATATTGCTTTTACATAGTAAAAATACTATTATTTTTATAAGTAGATTATAAATAGTTGTGAAGAAAGGGGAAAAAATGTTTAAGTTAACGGTTAGAACAAAGCTAATAACTGTAACACTACTATTACTAGCAATCCCGTGTCTTATTATCGGTTTTATTGGGTATGAAATATCGAAATCACATCTAGAAGAACATGGTAAAGCAAGGTTAAAAAATAATGTTAATTTAGCACTCGAAATAATCGAAATTTTGAATAAAGATGTAGAAAAAGGGAAGCTAACGCTAGAAGAAGCGCAAGAGTCCTTTAAATCAGGTGTTCTAGGGGACTTGCAAAATGATGGTACTCGTCCAATTAATCCTGATATTGAGGTGGGCGAGAACGGGTATTTCTTTGCAATAGATGATGCCGGAAACTTTATGATGCATCCAAAAAGAGAAGGCGAAAATGCATGGGATTCGAAAGACAATAATGGCGTGTTTTATATCCAAGATTTTATTAAACAAGGGGACCAAGGTGGAGGCTTTACCGTTTACGAGTATCCATTACCAAACAACCCTAATAAAATTGAACCGAAAATTACATATACTAAAAAGGATCCAAATTGGGGCTGGTACGTTTCTGCTGGTAACTATATGACTTATTTTAACGGCAGTGCCAATGACATTTTATACACGTTGTTTATTTCCTTAGGTGCCGCGCTTGCTGTTGGGGTAGTCATCGTCTTAATTTTTGCTAACTCATTTGCGAGACCGATTATTGAAATTGCAAAACGAGCTGAAAAAATTGCCGATGGAGATTTAACAATTGAATTATTGAATGTAAAAAATAAAGATGAAATCGGTCTATTAGCTAGTGCTTTCAATCGCATGGAAGAAAATCTAAAAAATGTTATCCAGCAAATTAATGGCAGTGCACAAGTTGTAGCAGCATCTTCACAACAATTGCATGCAACTAGCGACCAAGCGGTAAAAGCGACGGAGCAAATTACAGCTGCAATTGAAGAAGTTGCTAGTGGTTCGGAAGCAACTGTTTCCGGTTCGGAACAAAGTGCTGTTGCAATGGAGGAAATTTCAACCGGTATTCAAAGAATTGCTGAGTTTTCTGCTACTGTTAAGGATTCAGCTGAGGATGCCACAGTTTTGTCTAATAAAGGTAATCACTCGATTCAACAATGCATCCAACAAATGGATACAATTGAAAAAGGTACACAAAACACGATGGGTGCTATTAATCAATTAACTGAACTTTCTCAGGAGATTGGGAATATTATTGAAGTCATCACAGATATCGCTGACCAAACAAACCTACTTGCCTTAAATGCTGCCATCGAAGCAGCACGTGCCGGGGAACATGGAAAAGGCTTTGCTGTTGTTGCCGAGGAAGTACGCAAGTTGGCTGAACAATCTAGAGTTTCTTCCACGCAAATTGTTGAATTAATTCAAGAAGTTCAAATAGGAACCGAGACGGCAAGACAAGAGATGGATGAAAGCACAAAAGAAGTTAAGGTTGGAAAAGAGGTCATCCATCAAACTGGAGAAGTGTTCCAACAAATTTTGGATGCTGTTGAACATGTTAATAGACAAATCCAGGAGGTTTCAGCAACATCTGAACAAATTTCGGCAAATACCGAAGAAGTCGCAGCTTCTGTTGAACAGCTAGCACTTATAGCAAAAGAATCATCGAAAAAAACGCAAGCGGTAGCTGCTTCTTCAGAAGAACAACTAGCATCTATGGAAGAAATTACAGCTTCTAGTGAAACATTGAGTGAACTATCACAAGACTTGCAAGAAATCGTAACAAAATTTAAAATCTAAAAAATGTTCATTTAAATAATGGACAAAATTGCAAAATTCTTTTATTATTGTATTGGTAATTTCCAAATAGAAAATTTAAACGAATCTTCGAAACGGCAAACCTATTGAAAGATAGGGACGCAAAGCTACGGGCCTAAAGTTTTAAACTATGGTCGCCGGGTTCCCGAAAAGATGGTTAGAAAACCACCTTTTTTTCCAGGTGGTTTTCTTTTTTGAATTTTATAATTGATTAATGCGAAAATTTATCTGGAGTGAAAAAAATGTCTGTTACCCATATAGGGAAAAATGATAACATTAAGTTGCTGCATCAACTAGACGGACAAATCTATCATGTGTTTCAGCCCATTTATCATTTAAAAACAAATCAATGTTACGGCTACGAAGCGTTATTGCGTTCAAAAAATTATGATACTTTTACATTATTGAAAATAGCAGAGGAAAAACAGAAAAAGTTCGATTTAGATTTTTTATCAATTAAAAAGTCTATTTATGCTTTTTCACAATCATTAAAAGGAAATGGTTGCCCGTTGTTCATAAACATATTTCCGTCCACACTTATTTACCTAGCTTCCCCATTCCTATTAGACTTTATTAAGGTTAATCCTGTTACTGCTCATAATCGGATTATTATTGCAATTAAGGGGTTGGAGACTATTGGGGATTTTGCTATTTTTAAAGAAACTATTCAATCTTTGAAAAAAGCAGGCTACCGAATAGCCTTAAACGATGTTGCTAATGGAGCTTTAACATTAACAACGAATTCAATCACCAAACCTGATATTATAAAGCTAGATAAAGGGTTGTCTCATAATTTATCACAATCAAAAGAGAAACAAGATTGTATTAAAAGACTCATTCATTTTTGTGGAAATGATATTCGACTAATGTTGGGAGGAATTGAAACATTTGAGGATTTAGAAACAGCCAAGTCATTAGGAATATCTTATGGTCAAGGTGCCATTTTAGGCGAACCTATGCCACTTTATCATAGTTCATTATAATATAATTTAGGTAAGGGTGGATTATCATGCAAGTAGATGAATTAATAAAAGAAATAAATAAGTATGTGGAAGAATTAGACTTTGTTACAACAAGGAAACTTATTGAAAGTAATATTGAAGTGTTAAAGGATCATAAATTTTTACTGAAAAGCAATGCTAGAGAATTGCTTAAACTTATTAACGATCAATTGGAATCTGGGAGAGAGCCGTTATCACGAAAGGAAATGTCTTTATTGCTTGCATTAAATTCATATGCCAATAATTTCGATTTGACCTCCATTAAATTAATCGTCAAAAATAATGCAAAATTGTTTTTAAAAAATGATGTAGTGGATTACTTAAATAAAGATGCAATTACCCTTTTAGAAGGGTTGGGCGTTATACATAAAAAAGAAATGATTAATTAGCTTTGTGAATAATAATATAATATATGAGAGGCTTACTCGGGAAGTGGGTAGGCCTTATTTTCCTTTTATTGAATAGTATATGAGCTGTTTTTTTCAATGATGTTGTATGATACAATAATTTTAACTTTTCTTACCGGTTTTTTTACAGTAAAATAGCTATGTGAAAATAAAGTGGCATATGTATTTTTAAAGGAGAGAGATTATGGAAAAAATACTGATTCTCGGTCATAAAAACCCAGATACAGATTCAATCTGTTCTGCTATTGCGTATAATGACTTGAAAACAAAATTAGGCTTTAATACGGAAGCCATTCGTTTAGGACAAATCAATGGTGAAACGAAATATGCCCTTGATTATTTTGGAATAAAGGAACCTCGATTGGTAGAGGCAGTAGCGGCTGAAGTAAATACTGTTATTTTAGTGGACCATAATGAGCGTCAGCAAAGTGCAGATGACATTACCGAAGTACGTATTGCTGAAGTTATTGATCATCACCGTGTAGCCAACTTTGAAACAAAGGACCCTCTATATTTCCGTGTCGAGCCAGTTGGCTGTACAGCGACTATTTTAAATAAAATGTATAAGGAAAATGGCGTAGCCATTGAAAAAGAGATTGCGGGCTTAATGCTTTCGGCGATTATTTCTGATTCGCTATTATTCAAATCACCAACATGCACACAAGAAGATATTGATGCGGCAAAAGAATTAGCTGCTATTGCTGGTGTAAATGCGGAAGAATATGGTTTGGCGATGTTAAAAGCAGGAGCCGATTTAAGTGATAAAACAGCTAAAGAATTAATCACCCTTGATTCAAAAGAGTTCCCGATGGGATGTGCCAAAGTGCAAGTGGCCCAAGTGAATGCGATTGATCCGATGGATATTCTTGTTCGTCAACAAGAGTTAGAAGAAGCGATGACAGCTTATATAAACGAAAAAAGTTTAGATTTATTTGTTCTCGTTGTGACAGATATTTTAAAGAGCGATTCAATTGCCCTAGCGCTTGGTGAAGCAACAGAAAATGTCGAGCAAGCTTTTAATGTAAAATTAAATAACAATTTGGCTACTTTAAAAGGCGTTGTATCACGCAAAAAGCAAATTATTCCTAATCTTACAGAAAGTTTTACTAGCAAGCAAACGATTTAATTTAATCGTTTGCTTGAATAAAATAAGTTTGAAGAAATAAGAAGCTCACCAAATGGTGAGCTTTTGCTAAGGACTTATCTTCTTTTCTTTTTAGAAAGATCTTCGATTACTTTTACTTTTTTTATCTTTTCCTGAACTACTTGAACGTGATACGTTTTTTCGTCAATTTTATTAACACCTAAAACATTCCCTTTACGGCCTTTAATTTTTAAATTTTCACCGACTAATGGAACACGATTAAGCAGTTGACTTAACAGCAGAGTTTTTTCTTCATAAAAATGAACAGTAAACATGTAAGCCTCACCTACTCTATATGGGATGTGTGAAAAACATACTCCATATAAAATATATGATGATTGTTTACTAAATTGACTCGATTCTTATTCGATAATCTGAACAATCTCAGCAATTTCTTTGCGGGCTAATCGTTTTGGTGTTTCCTTCGGGAATCCTAAAGCGACAACCATATTGATTGTTTTAGTGGCATCGATTTGTAAATATTCGCGTAATCTTTCTTCTGCGAGCAAGACAGGACCAGTCATCGGGCATGTCCCTAATCCTTTTGCATGAGCAGCTAACATTAAATTTTGCACAGCTAAGCAGCTGCTTTTAATGCCTTCTTCACGCCATACTTCATCTGGTACAAGATTAATTGGATTAAAAACCTTTTCCCTAAATTTTGATTCGTATGGAGTTGCTAGACAAATAATTAACACTGGGGCATCCGAAAAAGCAGTTGCATATGGGCCAAATGATTTAACGAGCATTTTCGCTGGTCTATCAAAGCCGCGTTGTTCTGCTTCTTTTGCTTTTTCATGCAAGGCATCCCATGTCATCTGTTCGATTTCCTTGATTTTTTCCTTGTTATTGATGACGATGAACTCCCAGGTTTGTGAATTTGTATCACTTGGAGCGAATCTCGCGCAATCAATTAACTCAAGAATATCTTCAGTTGTTACTTCTTTCTCTTCATATTTTCGAACACTTCTTCTACTTAATAAAATTTCTTTAAACTGACTATAATCCATAAAAGCCTCCAACAATAAAAAATAGTAATAATGTAACCTTATCAAAAAGAAGCCAGCTATTACAATAAAAAAATCAAAAAACTATTTCTAACTGCGAAAATGCTTTATACTATATAGTTAGATATAGGTTATATAACGAATTTTTTTTTTATAAAAAGGAGTGTCTATACTTTTGAAACATCCAGAATATGAATACTTACAAATGTGCCAACACATTTTAAATAATGGTATAAAAAAGGAAGATCGCACGGGCACGGGCACTGTTTCTGTGTTCGGTTATCAAATGCGATTTGATTTAAGCCAAGGTTTTCCTCTACTTACAACAAAGAGAATTCCCTTTCGCCTCATCGCTAGTGAACTGTTATGGTTTATTAAAGGTGATACGAATATTCGCTACCTTCTTCAGCATAACAATCATATTTGGAATGAATGGGCTTTTAAAAATTGGGTCGAAAGTGATGAATACCACGGCCCAGACATGACCGATTTCGGGCATCGTAGCTTACATGATGAACAATTTAATCAGCTTTATCAAAGTGAAATGGATAAATTTATTACTCTCATTCTATCTGATGAAGAATTTGCTGAAAAATATGGGGAGCTTGGACCTGTCTATGGCAAGCAATGGCGCGAGTGGGAGAGTGCTCGAGGAGAGACGATTGATCAGTTGAAAAATGTTGTCGAAGAGATTAAGCGAAATCCTGATAGCCGTAGGCTTCTAATTGTTGCTTATAATCCTGGAGAGGTTTCTAGTATGGCGCTGCCACCTTGTCATAGCTTATTTCAATTTTACGTAGCAGATGGAAAGCTAAGCTGTCAGCTTTATCAACGGTCAGGCGATGTGTTTTTAGGTGTTCCTTTTAACATTGCCAGCTATTCCTTATTAACTCATTTGATTGCCCAAGAATGCGGTTTAAAGGTTGGCGATTTTGTCCATACATTTGGTGATGCCCATATTTATGTGAATCATATCGAACAAATTCAAACACAGCTAAGCCGTGAGGTGCGGCCACTACCTATGTTGAAATTAAATCCTGATATAAATTCAGTTTTTGATTTTGAAGTAGAGGATCTTGAGCTACTAGGATATGATCCGCATCCAATGATAAAAGCACCAGTTGCCGTATAAAATAATAACATAAAAAAACAGTCTTCTTCCTAAAGGAGACTGTTTTTTCTCAATTTACAAGCATCAACTCCCGGAAGAAGAACCGCAATCATTCATTAAATAAAGATACAGTTGGTGAACATTGGAGACTCGAAAAAATTGAGTAAATAATTCATTTGTTTTAAATTGAATCTCCTACTATAATTGCTTTATGAGAAATAAAACCAAGGTTGTGAATGAATGGAAGGTCATTTTATATATTTGTTAGAGCATTATGGGTATTTCGGAATTACGTTTGTCCTCATTTTAGGCATTGTTGGCCTACCGATTCCAGACGAAGTTCTCCTTACTTTCATAGGGTATAACGTGTTTCAAGGAAAATTGTCTTATGTTTCATCTTTGGGAAGCGCGTTTATTGGGGCTATTATCGGAATATCGATTAGTTATTTTTTAGGAATTAAATTAGGCGTTCCATTTTTACATAAATTTGGTCCAAGACTCCATATAACGGAAAAACGAATTGAAACAACACATCGGCTCTTTGAAAAGTTTGGTCCTTATTTATTGTTTTTCGGTTATTTTATTCCAGGTGTCCGCCATATAACGGCCTACCTTGCAGGTATTAATGCGATGTCATATAAAAAGTTTGCTCTATTTGCCTATACTGGTGCGGTATTTTGGGGGTTTGTTTTTATAACGTTAGGGCGTATATTAGGAGGGAATTGGCATAGGGTTGAATTTACAATAAGCCAGTACCGGGTTTACATTATTCTATTACTTTTTATTGTAATAATTATCGCTATTTATCTATATTGGAGAAAAGGAAAAACAACTAATATATAGTAGAAAAAGGAAGAGGATAATAAGATGATTTCAATTGTAGTTGCAATGGACAAAAACCGAGTGATTGGTAAAGATAATCAGCTTCCATGGCATTTGCCTGCTGATTTAGCTTTTTTTAAAAAGGTCACGATGGGCAAAGCAATTGTCATGGGAAGAAAAACATATGAATCAATTGGCCGACCTTTACCTGGTAGAAAGAATATTATTTTGACAAAAAACAAAAATTACGTGGTAGATGGTTGTAACGTCATTCATAGTATTGATGATATTTTTACTTTGGAAAAAACAGAAGCGGAAGAAATATGTGTGATTGGCGGCGCAGAAATTTTTAACGAAGTGTTGACTTCTGTTGATCGGCTATATATAACGTTGATTGACGATGAGTTTTCAGGAGATACCTATTTTCCTGCGCTGAATGAATCAGATTGGGAGCTTGTCTCGAAGGAAAAAGGGCCTAAAGATGAGAAAAACCGATATGATTATTATTTCACTATTTACACTAGAAGATTGTCATAAAATTTTCCTAATGATTACCACAGTTGGAAAAGTAAAAATGTTATAATTTTATCCATAAACTAGCTATGACACTTATTCAAGATAGAAATGGGGGAAACATCAATGAAACATCCGATAATTGTACCGATTGATGGATCGGAGCATTCTTTAAGGGCCCTAAAATTTGCCGTGGAAATAGCAAATTGCTGGAATGAACAAATCATACTTGTCAATGTCCAACCTAGATTTGATGAACCTTGGGATTCAATGAAGACTGATGAAGAAATACAGGAAATTCATCATCAAACAGGTGAAAAACTACTAGAAAAAGCGAAAGAATATTTAGATGAGCTTGGCTTTCATTATACGGCGAAGGTGCGTTTAGGGTTACCAACTATTGAAATATGTGCGGAAGCAGAGGAAACGAGTGCTAGATGCATTATTATGGGGTCTAGAGGAATGGGACCAGATGTGAGCAAGGCGCTTGGAAGTGTTGGCTACGGCGTCATTCATTTAACACCTTGTCCGTTGACATTGGTGCCAGCCCAGCTAGAACGTTGATATAGTCACTCGATGAATATTGAGCAAGAAACTGAAAAATAATAAAAACTTGATTATTCCATAAGTCGATGATTGCGTTAGCGTTCGGCTTATGGATTTTATATTTTTATAGACTACATTTCTGCTGCATGTAAATGATAACGCTTCCATGTTAACGGAAAATTTTAATAGTTTCGAAAATAAATTTATTCACCTTTCAAAACGTGTTATAATAAAGAAACATATTCGGTGACTACTAAGCTCTAGAAAGAAGGATTATCTAAAATGGAAGGTACAAAAGTTATGAAAAGAATTCAAATGGAAGATATCATTATTGCAAACCATGCATTAAAGGATATTGTGACACATACACCATTGCAGAGAAATGATATCTTATCTGAACGGTATCAATGTAATGTCTATTTAAAAAGAGAAGACTTACAAGTCGTGCGCTCCTTTAAAATTCGTGGCGCCTATAATAAAATCCAAAGCTTAACGGAAGAAGAACGGAAAAAAGGTGTTGTCTGTGCTAGTGCTGGCAACCATGCTCAAGGTGTAGCCTATTCTTGCAACGCTTTGAAAATTAACGGGAAAATTTTCATGCCGTCAACGACACCGCGTCAAAAGATTAATTCAGTTAAACGATTTGGCGGCGAGTTCGTTGAAATCGTCCTAATTGGTGACACTTTTGATGATTCTTCGGCAAAAGCGATGGAATGCTGCAAGGAGGAAGGAAAAGTCTTTATCCACCCATTTGATGATCCACATGTCATTGCTGGCCAAGGGACACTGGCGATGGAGTTTATGAATGAAATTGGGGAAAATGTCGATTATGTCTTTGCTGCGATTGGCGGCGGTGGCTTGGTTTCTGGTGTAGGTACGTATGTAAAAGGCATTTCACCAAAAACAAACATCATCGGAGTTGAACCAGAAGGGGCGCCATCAATGAAAATCGCCTTAGACCAAAATGAAATTGTAACGCTTGACAAAATTGATAGTTTTGTCGACGGTGCTGCTGTAAAAAAAGTAGGAGAGATGGACTTTGATATTTGTAGAGAGCTTTTATCAGGCATAACAGTTGTGCCTGAAGGTAAGGTTTGCTCAACAATCCTAGAACTTTATAATGAAAATGCCATTGTAGTAGAGCCTGCAGGAGCTTTGTCAATTGCTGCTCTTGACTTTAACAAAGACAAAATTAAAGGAAAAACGGTCGTTTGCATCGTCAGCGGCGGGAATAACGATATTAGTAGAATGCAGGAGATGAAAGAAAAATCGCTTATTTATGAAGGATTAATGCATTATTTTCTAGTTAATTTCCCGCAACGGGCTGGTGCTTTACGTGAATTCCTCGATGAAGTACTAGGTCCAGATGATGATATCACTCGTTTTGAATATACGAAGAAAAACAATAAAGATAACGGACCAGCACTCGTTGGACTTGAGCTTAAAAATAGAGTAGACTATGAGCCGCTGATTAATCGGATGGAGAAAAAGGGATTTAAATATAAAGAGCTTAATAAAGATATGGATTTATTTAATTTATTAATATAGTTTTCGTGATTTTTTAAGGAGGCTTCCATTTGCTGTAGGCCTCCTTTTTAGCGTATATATACCTTAGCGGAGAGAAAAAATAAGAGGTGGTCCTGTGAACAACGAAGCGACAGCTATTATCCTTGCCGGTGGGAAATCAAGCAGAATGGGGACAAATAAGGCACTTTTACCAATCGAAGGAAAGGCTAATATTCAATTGATTAAAGAGCAATTAACACCTTATTTTTCTCAAATTATGATAGCGACTAATGATTTTGAAGCATATGCATTTTTAGGACTGCCAATGATTAAAGATGAATACGAAGGACTTGGCCCTATGGCGGGCATTCATGCTGGTCTGAAGAATAGTAAAACGGAAACGAATTTCTTCGTGGCCTGTGATATGCCTTTTGCCTCTGGTGAATTAGTGAAACATCTAGTTGATTTAAGTGAGGAGTATGAAGCAGTTGTTCCAAGAATAAACGGAAAATTGCATCCGCTCTTTTCAGTTTTCAAAAAAACAATTTTACCTAAGATAGAACAATGTTTGCTTGGAGAAAACTTAAGGATGAGTGATTTGCTTTCAACTCTTGAGGTTCGGTATGTAAATGAAATTGAATTAGCAAATGTGATTAGCGGTAATATCGAAAAAATATTTTATAATATGAACTCGCCTTTAGATTATCAAAAAGTAATAAGACAAAATCTGTAGGATTACAGACTTAATAGATTGTGAAATGAATGATATTTGTGAAATAATGATGAATATAAGTTATTATATAGCAAAATCGATTGAAAATGTTTATAATAAACATATCTTAAAAATAGTTTTCATACTATTTGTAGGTTTTCAAACAGGAGTAGGAGGAACTCTATTATGTTAACAAACATCGGAATTCCGGGCTTAATTCTTATTTTGCTCTTAGCATTGATTGTTTTTGGGCCTAAAAAATTGCCAGAAATAGGAAGAGCTACTGGTCAAACGATTCGCGAATTAAAAAAATCAACAAAAGAATTAACAAGTGATGTTGTTGAAGAATTTGCTGAAGTGAAGGAAGAAGTTAAATCACTTAAAAAATAAACTTTTATTTATCAGAATTAGTAGGAGTGAACATTCATGTTTTCAAATATTGGCTTCCCAGGATTAATATTAATTCTCGTGATTGCACTTATCGTTTTTGGACCTTCTAAATTACCAGAAATCGGGAGAGCGGTTGGTAGTTCATTGAAAGAGTTTAAAAAGGCAACGAAAGAATTAACAAAAGATGATGATGAACCGAAGAAAATCGAAGACGAGAAGAAAGAATCTTTATAATATAGAAGATTAGCTAGAGGATGTAAGATTATTCATCTTACATCTTCTTTACTCTTTCTAAAGCTTTTACATCTAGAAGTAGTAACATA